>MFRJ01000135.1:16023-16266 GCA_001784535.1 Candidatus Melainabacteria bacterium GWA2_34_9 | reverse complement strand
CTCAAACACAAGAACGATATAGATATCATCGTCGATGAAACGCACGGCATACCGTTTTTCACCCCCCTCTACGCCCGAAAACCCATCGTGCTATTCATCCACGAAATCGCAGGGGGCATTTGGCCGGTTATGTACGGGCCATTCATGGGCTGGTTAGGCCGGCTTTTGGAACGATTGTACGTGTATGTGTATCGGAAGCAGATCATCTGGACCGATGCACCATCCATGGTAGATGAGTTGGTA
>MFRJ01000135.1:11924-15925 GCA_001784535.1 Candidatus Melainabacteria bacterium GWA2_34_9 | reverse complement strand
CATATTACATGATGGGTGACAATAGAAATGACAGTACTGACAGCAGATACTGGGGATTTTTGCCACAAAAGACAAAGGTGGCAGATTATAAAAAGATTGGAAGTAAATATTGGGAATCTATGCCTGAAGAAAGAATTGTCGGCAGAGCATGTTTTAGATTCTGGCCTATTACAAGAATAGGACCTTTACAAAGACCAAAATATAATTAAAAAAGCATTTTTATTCTGTTGGAGCGCAAGCCATTTCTTCTATGGCTTCTTCAACTTCATCAAGAACCAGTTTTGCTGCGGAAACTCTGTCTTTAGCAGATGTAATAGGTCTTCCGACTACAAGATAATCAACACCGGATTTTATTGCATCAGAAGGGGTTACAACTCTTATTTGGTCATTTACAACAGACCATGTCGGTCTTATTGCGGGACATAAAATAATAAAATCTTCGCCGCATTCTTTTCTGATCTTAGGAATATCTGTAGCGCTTGCGATAATACCGTCCAATCCTGAATCTCTTCCGAGTTTTGCAAGTTTTCCCACATAATCGTCGATGTTTTGATTGATTAAAAGCTCTTCTGTCAGTGTTCTCTGACCAAAACTTGTTAAAACAGTTACACCGAGGATAGTAGGTTTTGGAAGCCCCAAACTTTTTGCGGTTTCTTTTGCCAGTTTGACGGTAGTGGAAATCATTTTTGAACCGCCTGTGGTATGTATATTAAAGAAAGTAACCCCGTGTTTTATGAGGTTTGCACTTGCTTTAGCAACTGTATTAGGGATATCGTGAAATTTTCCGTCAAAAAATATTTCTCTTCCTTCATCCTGAATCATTTTTATGATATTAGGACCCACACTTGTGAATAATTGAAGACCTACTTTGAATACCCCTACATAATCCTTTAATTCTGTAACTAACTCTCTGGCCTCTTCCATTGTATTTACATCAAGAGCCAGTATTAGTCTATCCCTTGCGCTTTTATTTTTTGTATTCATTCCCTGTTCTCTTCTTTGCTAATTTCTATAAAATCCATTTTTTAATTAAGATGTTATGAAAGTGAAAATATATTAGCACTTTCGTATGACTAAAGCAAATAAACAAAAATAATCTATTTTTTAAGTTTATTTAAAGCAGTTTTGATTTCTTTAATATTTGAAGCCTTAGGATCCATTTCGATGTATTTTTTGTAATATTTTACTGCGTCTTTCTTTTGACCGGCTTTTTCACAAGCTTGAGCAAGGTGCAAATAGATTTCGCCAATTTCAGGATTGATTTCAATAGCTTTTTTGTAGTATTCAATAGCTTTTTTATAGTCTTTCATTCCAAAATAAACAAAGCCCATACTATCCAGAGAAGGCGCGCTGTTAGGATTCAAGTCCAGAGACTTTTTGCAGTTGCCAAGAGCTTCTGTATGCAGTCCTGTGTTTGTTTGTGCATAACATAAATTATTATAGGCTTCTGCAAAGTCAGGCTTTAGGTTTACAGCTTTCTGGTTATAGTATAAAGCTTTTGTATAATCCGTTTCTCTTGCAAAAATAACACCGATATCATAATAAATAGAAGCATTATAAGGCATTAATTTTATTGATTTTTCAAGGTATTGTATTGCTTTATCCGTGCAGCCCGTTTTGTCATAAAGTAAACCGAGATAATAATTTACATCTCTATTATCGGGATCAAGTTTTAAAATTTCTTCATATTGATATGTAGCTGATTTATAATCATTCAGAACTTCATAAATAAGCCCTAAATCGATGCGGGCTTGTTTATTTGATGGGTCATATTTAATTGCGGTTGATAAAAATTCCTTTGCCTTGTTGTAATCTCCGTGAGAAATATATGTTTCTGCAAGCATTACATACACTTTTGCATATCTATAATCTTCATTATATTTTGTCGGAGCAATATAAGGAAAAGCGGCTGCCTTATTATCAAAGGAATTAATTTTTAAAAATGATACGGCAAATACAACCAAAAACAGTAATAAAATACTTTTTCCGCAAAATGTTTTTTTTAAAAGAGAAAAATTTTTCATAAAAAATCTGCTTTATGTCTTAAATCTGGAAAAAAATACATACTTAAATTTAACATGAATCCGGAATATGTTTTATCACCTTTTTAGAGGGGAAATAAAGGGTTTGTTAATCGCTGATTAATTGTCTGTAATGAATAGAGAAAAATGCTAAAAAAATTTTTTTCCAAAAGCAGGTACTTGCTAATAAATCATGGTTTTTATAATATAATTCATGTAAAGTAATCGACATTAAGCGTAAAATTAAAATAAAGAGGAAAAACAAATGTCAAAACAATGCGATATATGCCAGAAAAAGCCCTTGAAAGCTAATAAAGTAAGCTTTTCAAATAAACATCATGCCTACAAACAAGAACCGAATTTACAGCCAATGAAGACGAATATTAATGGGACAGTTAAGAAAATTAAGGTTTGTACTTCGTGTATTAAAGCCAATAAGGTTCAAAAAGCTGTATAAATTTTATAAAAAACACTACAATCTTTCGTAGTGTTTTTTGTTTATTGATTAAAAACAGGGAAAAGTATAAAAGAGGAGAGAATGTATGACGTTAAATTTTTTAAAAAAACTATTACCGCCCGAGGAAGGAACTTTTTATACTCTTTTTGAAGAAAATGCTCAAGTTTGTTACGAAATTTCTAAGCTTTTTCATGAAATTGTTAATCAGGGACCAAGCGAAGAAAGAAGCAAACAGGCAAAAGATTTAAAACATCGAAGCAATGCTGCGGCTAAAAAAACTTTAAACCTTTTAAATACAACATTTGTAACACCTATAGACAGGGAAGAAATTCAGCAGGTATCAAATCTTCTTAATAAAATCACCAGAAAAATAGTTAAAGCTAGCCTTAATCTTGCTGTTTACAGACTTGAATCACACACTGAGTGTATGAAAAACCAGGCAGAAACACTTCTTTTGGCTACAGAAGAATTGAAACACAATGTTTCTTTATTAAGAAATGTTGCCGCGATAAAAGAAATCACAAATAGCAACTCTAAAATAAAAGAAATTGAAACAAAAGGCGATGAAATTTTGCACACAGCGCTGGATGAAATTTTTTCAGGGAAATACGATGCTTTAACAGTAATTAAGTTGAAAGAACTGTATAAAAACATTGAAAGTGCTATGGATACATGTTTTGATGTGTCGGATCTGGTTTTAAACATTTCTTTGAAACACGGTTAAGGTTTTTCATAACGTCATGCTGAACTCGTTTCAGCATCTGCCGAATAGTGATTGAAACTTAAATCCGAAAATGGATAGACCCTGAAACAATTTTAGGGTGACATTTAATTAAATGGTCGATTATGACAGAGTGAGAAGGAAATATGGATTTTACGACAACAGTTTTAATAATAATAATTTTACTTGCAGTTATATTTGAATATATTAACGGATTTCATGATTCTGCAAATGCAGTTGCAACAGTTGTTTCCACAAAAGCATTAACTCCGAGGCGGGCAATTATTTATGCGGCCGTTCTTAATCTGGGAGGAGCCTTGCTAGGAACTCACGTGGCAAAAACCATTGGAGGCGGAATCGTAGATGTTTCTTCTGTTACACAGACTGTAATAGCTTGCGCTCTTATAGGAGCAATTATCTGGAATTTATTTACATGGTATTTCGGAATTCCTTCAAGTTCTTCCCATGCCCTTATCGGCGGATTAATGGGGGCTGCGATGATGCATTCCGGTTATAAAGTTGTAAAAATTGACGGACTGGTAGAAAAAGTTCTTATTCCTATGGTAACTTCGCCAATGCTTGGTATTTTTGTCGGATTTTCGGTAATGCTTTTGTTTCTGTGGATATTCTTAAAATCAAATCCTGAAATTGTAAACAGGAATTTTAAAAAACTTCAGTTAATTTCATCAGGTTTTTTGGCTCTTAGCCACGGTTCTAATGATGCTCAAAAAACAATGGGTATCATTACTCTTTTACTCCTTAGCAGCGGCAAAATAACAGAGATGGAAGTTCCTTTATGGGT
>MFRJ01000135.1:10943-11900 GCA_001784535.1 Candidatus Melainabacteria bacterium GWA2_34_9 | reverse complement strand
GGCGTTTGGAACAATGGCAGGTGGCTGGAAAATTATTAAAACAATGGGAAGTAAAATTATTAAAGTAAAACCTATTCACGGTTTTGCAGCGGAAGTTTCATCAGCTTCCATAATATTAACGGCTTCTCATTTCGGGATTCCTGTAAGTACTACACATATTATTTCCACATCAATTATGGGTGTTGGAAGTACAATGAGGGCTTCCGCAGTAAGATGGGGGATAGTAGGCAACATTGTTACGGCTTGGGTTGTTACAATTCCGGCATGTATGTTTATGTCTGCTCTTTCATACATAATAGTGACAAAGATAGTGCATTTATTTTAAGGGTAATTATTTAGCTTTAGATAAAAAACAGTCTAAAATAGGCGTTAAATGTTTTTTATACATCATATCATCAGCAAGTTGAGCGGTATCTATGCTTTTAACTTTTCTTGCATCTGCAAAATCCAGAAAAACAACTTTGCAAGGAGCATTTTTTGTGTCGTTTACAACGATGATGTTGGCTCTATTTAAGTCGTTATGAAATACTCCAAGTTTTGCCAGATTATTGGCAGTCTTTAAGATTTGTTCTTTAACCCATAAAATTTGTTCTTTAGTTGCTGCTGGAAGAAAATCCAGTAAATTTTGACCAAATATTTTCTCCATAGTGATTGAATTACCTTCAGCTTTTATAAATTTAGGAGAATTAGGGAATTTGGCGTTAGTTAAAAGCGTAAGAAAATCACGTTCTGTTTTAAATTCTTGTTCTCTTTCGGGATGAAAGCTTTTTACGACGGAGTTTTCTAAATATTTTACAGAACCATCTTTCCCTTGAAAAGACAATTTAGAGTTGTTTTGAAATTGGTTATTAAAAAAACTGACAAACATTAATAATAAAAAACCTTATAAATTGTAAAAGTGGTTACAATTTATAAATGAAGCTAAAAAAATAAATTGCTAAAAAATAGTTCTTTATA
>MFRJ01000135.1:4094-10917 GCA_001784535.1 Candidatus Melainabacteria bacterium GWA2_34_9 | reverse complement strand
ATAATTCCTCCAAAAATACTTCCTTTAAACATGCTTACAAAAAAATCTTTTACAGAAAGTCCTACCCATACTGAATTTATATAATTTTCGGCATTAAGTTCGGTAACAAGTTTGCTCATAACCATTCCGCCGATAATTCCAACAGCATTTGCAATAATAACAACAAAAGGCAGGATAAATATTCCAGCAAAGACTCTTGGGGTAATAAGATAATAGATTGGATTTACGCCAAGAACTTTTATGGCATCAACTTGCTGAGTAACTTTCATTGTTGATATTTCTGCCGCCATGGAAGAACCTACCATAGAAATAACGGCAAAACCTCCGATTACTGGTCCAAGTTCCCTGACTATGCATATAGAAACAAGCATTCCTACATAATCGCCGGCTCCCTGTTTTACCATTTCATTTGCTATTTGGAGTGCGATAATCATGCCGGCAAGCCCAACCATTAAAAGGCTTATAGGCAAAGAATCCACACCAAACCTTGATGCATGTTCAAAAAAAAGTTTTGATTTTAATTGACCCGTAAAAAGACATTTTAATGAAAAGAAAAGATTCATTCCCATATTACCTATTATTTCAATCCAGTCTTTCATTTCGGCAAAAAGAGACTTAGCAAGCTTATATGATAATGTTTTATTTAATATTTCAATTATTTTGTTCATATTTTTAAAAAACCTTATCCAGCAGTATAAATATAAAAATTCCGATGCTTACATAACCGTTAATATTAAAGAAAGCTGCGTTCAATTTTGAAAGGTCGTTTTCTTTGAGGAGTGAATGTTCCCAGAAAAGCATACAAGCAACAAAAATAATTCCAAACCAATAAAATATTCCTACAGTATAAACTAGACCTAAAGTTATGAGTAAAATAATTGTGAATAAATGAAAAATTTTGGAAGCCAGCAAGCTTTTTTTAATTCCGAGCCATGCAGGTATGCTAAAAAGTTTATTTTCTCTGTCAAAATCAATGTCCTGAATAGCATAAATTATATCAAATCCTGCCACCCAGAAAACCACTGAAATTCCCCATAAAACAACAGGTATTGAAAATTCGCCGCTTACGGCAAGCCACCCACCGCCGGCTGCAGCACCTAAAGCCCCACCTAATACAAAATGAGAAAGATATGTAAATCTTTTAGTAAATGAATATGTAATCAAAATAAGTATTGCTAATGGTAAAAGCTGTTTGCATATAAGCGGAAGCTGCCATACAGCAAAAATCATTATAGCAAAAGAAAGCATCGCCAGTGAAAAAGCTGATAATTTCCTGATTCTTCCTGCAGGAATAGCTCTATTAAAAGTTCTTGGATTTTTTTTATCAATGCCAGCATCTATAAGTCTGTTTAAAGACATAGCGGCTGTTCTTCCTCCTACCATGGCAAGCAGTACCCATACAAAAGTGCTGCTTGGTGGAAATTTATCGGGAGAAGCCAGTAACATGCCGGAAAGTGCAAAAGGCAAGGCAAATATTGTGTGCTCAAATTTTATAAGCTCAAAATATTCAAGGATTTTGGATTTTATTTTATTCAAACTCTGCATAAATTAATTTTATAATCAGAACAATATTCAGGCAAATTTTATCTTTTTATCGGTAGTTTAAAGGAGAGTCTTTATGGGCATAAAAACTTATGATACTTAAATAATTAACTTAAACAATTAAGCAATTTGTGATATTATAATTAGTATATGTTTTTTCAAAATAAGGAGTTATAAGAATATATGCATTCAAAAAATAAAGCGTTTACTTTAATGGAAATGCTTATTGCCATGACAGTAATAAGTATACTTATGGTAGCATCAGTGCCACTTATAACACAAATGTCCAAGATGAAAACAGGCACGGATAAAAATGTCACTGATTGTATTAACCAAAATACTTCTACAGGATGGTATAATACTGATGGGGCAGGCGCAACTATATTGCCCCCGGTAGGAACTTCTTGTTATGGAGCAGTTATAGATATTACGTACAATAGAGATAGTGCTTATAACCCTACATATTGGATGGTAGTAAACGGAGCAACTGCTCAAAAAACAATGGCAAAACAGATTCTAAGGGCTGCTTGCGATCAGGGCGGAACTAAAGCCTGTGATTATTTTATAAACGAGTGCCGCTTAAACGGAAGTACCAGCTCTCCATATTGTAATGTAACTGGTGAAACTGATATTTCTTATTATCTTCATTTGTATCATCACAATTATGAAAATAAAGGAGCAACATATATTGTTGAGCAGCTTACTGATATTCTCCCTGCGATGCCGACAAAGCTTCTTAATGAGGTTTTTTATGCCAAAACTGTAGCTCCTTATGCCAATGATAACCTTGCATACGATGTAGCTCAGCCGTCGGTATATATACAAGCTTGTAACAACGGTAATATAGAAGGATGTAAAAAAGCTTTTACTCTTTTTTACAATAGGGGTTGTTATCAGATTAAAACTAATTGGCCGAATGCACCTTCCCAAGAATATAAAATAACTTATAATGGAACAACGGGAGCTTCTGACACTAAGTATTGCAACATGAACAGCTTGGCTACTGCAGGTATTACGGGTTGTCAGGTAATGACAGCAAGCCAATGGGCGCAAACCAGTTATAATGATTGTTATTATGCATGGCGCGACAGTTTTAACCGAACTTGTCGCACCCTCTATTCTTTCTGGCCTGAAGCGCCCGACGGAACTTATAATCTCACACCAAATGGAGCAACAGCGGCAACAATTGTTCCAACAGCATGTCCTATATCAAGTACTGATTGTCTTGTTCAGGGACCGGGGGCTGTTTGTGCTGATGGTACTGTTTATGCAGGAGATTATAACGGATATCATTATTATACCACACCAAGTGATCAGGGTATGTATTATTGGGGCACTCCTCCAAATAATACATTTACAAATGTGGTTTCGGTAGATAATGGAAGTGGTAATACGGCTATACTTCATAACCTTTCAGATCCTCCTGATACATGGGCTCCTTATAACGCAGCAGAAGCTTGTTATAATGCAAATGATTCAGGTTACTCTGACTGGTATTTGCCTGCTACGAATGAATTAATAGCACTGTATGCAAAAAAGCTTGTAGTAGGCAATTTTACTACAAACGCCTACTGGACTTCAACAGAAGCAAATGCTACTAGCGTAATTGCAAAATCTTTTAATGATGGTTACGCTACGAGTTATAATAAGTGGGAATCGCGACCCGTGAGATGTTTAAGGAAACAATTTGTTGTTGACCCAACGTGTCCTCTCTCTGGTGATACTTGTGCTGATGGCACAAAATATGTGGGACCTTATTTGACTTATTACCTGTTTACAACACCTCTGGATAAAGGTTCGTTTACATGGAATGACGGGACTGCAATTGGAACAACTACAGGTTTCACTGATCAAACTTATGGAATGAACAATTATACCGGACTTATTGCTCTTTCTGATCAATTAGCTCCTTATGAAGCGGCATTAGCCTGCAAACCCTTAAACGATACAAGTACGTATGGTTATAATGACTGGTATTTACCGGCCAGATATGAATTAAATCTTATAGGAACAAACGCCGTCGCAATAGGGAATTTCGGCGCTGGCAGCTATTGGTCATCAACAGAATTCAGTACAACAAATGCCTATTATTACAGCGTTTCAGGTAGATACGACGGTAGTTACGGCAAGACTATCGCTGCTAATTATGTTAGGTGTGTCAGAAGAAATCTGTAAAAGCATTAAAATCTAAAATTAAAAGGAGTTCCTGAATATATGAATTCAAGATATAAAGGTTTTACTCTGATGGAAATGATGATTTCCATGGTAGTGATAAGTATACTTATGGCTGTTTCAGCTCCTCTTATAACAAAATTTTCAATGCTAAAAACAGGTGTTAATCAAAATGTTACGAAATGCATCAATAATAACATTTCTACAGGGTGGTATAATACTGATGGTCAGGGGGCTACAATATTACCGACAACAGACCCCTGCAGATCAGCAGTTGTTGATGTTCAAAATGATAGAAACAAAGCTTTAAGCTCTGCAATAAGTACAACAGAACATGGAAGTTCTGCGCAGCAAATAATGGCAAAAAAAATCTTAAGAACAGCTTGTGATCAGGGAGGAGCAGGCGCTTGCGACTATTTTATAAACACTTGTTGGTTAAATGGACATGATGTTGCTCCTTATTGCGATGATGCAGCTGATTATACAGATATAACTTATTATCTTCAGTTGAATAGAGTTACTTATGCAAACAGTGGGGCGGATTATATAGCGAGTCAGCTAAAGACTATACTCCCCAAAATGGTAACAAATAGTGATAATGAAAAAGCTATTTTAGAAGAAGCAAAAAATGATATAACATCAGGTACAAGCCCAAATAATAATATTGCAACTAATTTAGTCAAGCCGTTGATATATATACAAGCCTGTAATGAGGGCATTCAAGATGCTTGTGATTATGCATATGCCAATAATTATAATAAAAGTTGTTATCAGGTTAAAACAAACTGGGAATTAGCGCCAACACAAACTTATAAACTTACTTATTCTACTAATGGAGGAACTACGGTTAATACTGAAACAGTAAACTGTAATATGACTAATCTTCCCAGTGCTGCAATTTCAGGATGTAAAAACATTACTGCAAACCAGCTGACATATAATCCCCCAAATGATGACTGTACTGTAGGTTGGAATAACGATTATAATAAATCCTGCGTGCAGATTGCTTTAAATTGGACAAACGCACAGGCTGATACTTATAACCTCTCAACAAGTAATGTACCTACATATATACCAACAGCTTGCTCTGAAGCTAATCCTGCATGTGTTACAAACGGACCGGGATCTATTTGTGCTGATGGTACTGTTTATGCAGGAGATTATAACGGACATCATTACTATACTACACCAACTGAACAGGGTATGTATTCATGGGGAACCAATCCAAATACTACAAATACAGGTGTGTTCGATCCTGATAATGGAACTAATAATACTAATCTACTTCATAATTTGACAAACCCTCCTGATCCATATGCTCCGTACAAAGCAGCAGAAGTCTGTTATAATGCAACTGATTTTGGTTATAATGACTGGTATTTGCCGGCCAGGTATGAATCTGCTCCATTGTATCTAAATAATGCAGCAATAGGCAATTTTAATATTAGCTATTACTGGACTTCAACAGAATCCAATTCGATTTATGCGGTTACAAAGCACATGGGAACCGGTGGCCAGGGTGGTTTAGATAAGCAGGGTATTTATAATGTTAGATGTGTAAGGCAAAAACTTGCTGTTGATGGCACATGTCCCAACCCCGGTGATACATGTGCTGACGGTACAAAATATGTGGGACCTTATTTGACTTATTACCTGTTTACAACACCTCTTGATAAGGGTAGATACTCATGGAATAACGGGAATATAATAGGAACCTATACAAATGCACATGATGCCAATTATGGAATGAACAATCATAATATACTTACTACACTTGCTGATGATTTTGCTCCGTATAATGCGGCACTAGCCTGTAAAGCCTTAAACGATGCAAATACTCATGGTCATACTGACTGGTATTTACCAGCCAGATATGAAATGACATATACTTTGCATGCAAATCGTGTGGCAATTGGAACTTTCCCAGCTGTATCTCATTGGACCTCGACAGAAAACAGTCGATCAAATGCTTATTATCGAGGTTTTGATGTTAATAATTACGATACTGCTACCTCTAAGACAACTGCTTTGCGTGTCAGGTGTATTAGAAGAGATTAGTTATTAGCATAAAGATTGATAAACAATAATTTATAGGAGTCTTTGAATATATGAGTTCAAAATATAAAGGTTTTACCTTGATGGAAATGATGATTTCCATGGTAGTAATAGGTATACTAGTTGCTGTTTCGGCTCCTCTTATAACACAGTTTTCAATGCTAAAAACCGGTATGAACAAAAATGTTATGAAATGCATATCTGATAATAATGTCACAGGTTGGTATGATACTGATGGCGCAGGTGCTACAGTACTTCCAACAACAGACCCATGCAGGTCAGCAGTTATCGACATTCAATACGATAGAAGCAAAGCCTTAAGCGCTGCAATAAATACAGCACAACATGGAGCAGCAGCGCAAAAAATAATGGCAAAAAGAATCCTCAGAACCGCATGTGATAGGGGAGGCACTGGAGCTTGCGACTATTTTATAAATACCTGCAGGTCAAGCGGACTTAGTTATACTCCTTATTGCGATGATGCAACTGATTATACAGATATAACTTATTATCTTCACTTGAATAGAACTAATTATTCAAATAGCGGAGCAACGTATATAGCCAGCCAGCTTAAACTTTTGTTCTCTAAAATAGTAATACCCCTTTTAGGAGAAACTATTAGTGCTAATACAACAAATCCAAACGCTGATAATAATATAGCGACTAGTTTAGCCGAACCCTGGGTGTATATACAGGCTTGTAATGCCGGTATTTCAGCAGCTTGTCATTATGCATATGATAATAATTACAACAAAAGCTGCAGTCAGGTAAGAACAAATTGGGAATTAGCGCCAACACAAACTTATCAACTTACTTATTCTGCTAATGGAGGAACTACGGTCAATACTGCCTCAGTAAGCTGTGATATGACCACTAATGCCAGTGCCGCTATCACAGGTTGCAAAAACATTACTGCAAGCTTGTTGACAAATAATCCCCCCAACGATGACTGCACCGTAGGATATAATAATAATTACAACAGGTCATGTAGTCAGATTAATATAAACTGGCCAAGTGCATCTACTTCTACTTATAATCTTACACACGACGGGGC
>MFRJ01000135.1:3655-3844 GCA_001784535.1 Candidatus Melainabacteria bacterium GWA2_34_9 | reverse complement strand
CCTAATTCTTTTGCTCCGCATGCTGCAGCGGCAGTTTGTTCTGATGCAACTGATTTTGGGTACAATGACTGGTATTTAGCGGCAAGAAACGAAATGCTCGTATTGGCTACAAACAAGGCTGCAATAGGTAATTTTGCCCTGCCTAACTACTACTGGACCTCAACAGAAACTGCTAGCCTGACAGCAACT
>MFRJ01000135.1:166-3632 GCA_001784535.1 Candidatus Melainabacteria bacterium GWA2_34_9 | reverse complement strand
CGCTTCAGCAGGTTATGGCAAATGGAGCGCTTATAATGTTCGGTGTGTAAGGCAACAATTGGCTGTTGATGCAACCTGTCCAAATCCCGGTGATACTTGTGCTGACGGTACAAAATATGCAGGACCTTTTTCCACCTATTATCTGTTTACAACACCTGTTGATAAAGGTCAGATTACCTGGAATAGCGGGTCTAGATTAGGGTCTTATACAAGGGCAACTGATCAAAATTATGGCATGCCTAATTCTATTAAACTTATTTCCCTTGCTGATGATTATGCACCGTATAATGCGGTATTAACCTGCAAAGCCTTGAATGATGTAAGTACTTCTGGTTATACCGACTGGTATTTGCCGTCAAGAAACGAAATAGACATTTTGGCCGATAATCGGCTTGCAATAGGAGGATTTACCATGGGTGTATATTACTGGTCATCGACAGAATACGCCATTGAAAGCGCGTATGCTCGTAGTTTTACTAATTCTGATGCCAGTACTATCGAGAAATATGGCGTTTATCGCATCAGGTGTATTAGGAGAGATTAGCTAATTTATTTGCCACTCAAAAAATAAATAACTTGGCTTAAATTAAAAAATAAATTAAAATAAGAAATAAATTTATATATAAAGAGTTATTTATGAAAGAATTTAAAATAAAATTTAGAGGAGTACGGGGCAGTCATCCCGTTTCAACAAGTAATAAACTTAAGTATGGCGGAAATACGGCTTGCGTTGAGCTGTGTGCAAACGGTCATAAAATAATACTTGATGCAGGAACAGGCATAATCGAGCTAGGCAATGATCTTGTTAAGTCACATATATCAAGCGGCACAAGCACGCTTGACAGACAGCCTATTGAGGCAATAGTCCTTTTTAGCCATTCACATATGGATCATATACAGGGATTGCCATTTTTTAAACCTACTTATATAAATAGCACTAAAATGCATCTTTTTGGTGCAAGAACAAATGGCAAAGATTTTCAGCAATTTGTTTCAGATTCTATTTTTAAATTAATGTTTCCTGTGAGTCTGGAAGAAGTGGCTGCGGATATTAAAATTAGTAATTTAAAAGAAACCAGAGCAATAATTCTTAATCCTGATTCAGGTGAACCAGAAATTATTAGATTTAATTCTGAAGAAGAAATTAAAGCACAAGAAAATGCTGTAGTCATTACCTGTATAAAAAGTCAAACACATCCAAAAGAAGGTGTGAATGTCTTTAAAATAAAATGCAATAATAAAATCATCATATATGCAACTGATACAGAAAGTTACATGGGTGGAGATATAAAATTAATAAACTTTTCAAGAGGGGCAGATCTGTTAATTCACGATGCTCAATATACAATGGAAGATTATATTTCTCATGTAAACCCAAAACAAGGATTCGGGCATTCTACATCGGAAATGGCAAT
Organism: Candidatus Melainabacteria bacterium GWA2_34_9; assembly: GCA_001784535.1. Classification (GTDB taxonomy): domain Bacteria; phylum Cyanobacteriota; class Vampirovibrionia; order Gastranaerophilales; family UBA9971; genus UBA9971. The sequence continues at coordinate 2,217 of MFRJ01000135.1, read as the reverse complement.
AGAAGTGGCAAAACATGCAAATGCTTCTCAGCTTGTTTTATTCCATGTAGATCCTTCTTATGATGATGGTTTTATAGAAAAACTTGAAGAAAAAGCTAAAGGATTCTTTAATAATTCACTTTTTGCTTATGAAAATCTTGAAATAGACCTTATGCAGGTAAAATGCAAGTCATAAATGCTCTCAAAATAATTTTTATTTTGATTTTGATACCATTTATTCAGGGTTCAACATTTGTTATTGACCCTGTAAAAAATGCTGTTTGGCATAATGAAAAAGGTCTTTTTTGTTTAAGATTCGAAAATTATTACGGAGCAATTGAGGAATTTAAAATAGCGATAGCTCTTAACCATAAAACACAGGCATCAGGGGCTTTTTATAATAATTTAGGCACTTCTTATTATAAATTAGGTGTTTATGAATTGGCTTTGCAGTGTTTTCAAAAAGCTATAGGATTTAACCCTAATTTTATCCAGTATCATCAAAACCTTATAGATACTTATAAAGCTCAAAAAAAGCTGGATAAAGTTACAAAAAACTACGAAAAAATGGTTAACAACAATCCTTATAATTCAAGGGCGCACCTTATGCTAGGTTTAATATATAAAAAAAATAATAATAAAACTAAAGCTGTGAGGTATTTAAGTGAATTTAAAAGACTTGAACCGGATTTGGATGTTACAAAACAGGTAGAAGTTATGTTAAAAGAGATGAGATAAGGTATTAAAACTTTCTTGCCTTAATAACATTACTTTTATATTTTTTTTCATTAGCTGCTGGTTTTTCAACCCAAACTTTGGTATCAAAATTGATATTGTTATCCCTGAAAGGATTTTCTTTAGTGGTTACAACTTGTTTTATGGATATTTCGCGTAATTTATCAGGAATGTTTGAGTCAAAATAATACTGATAAGCCCATTTATCAGAGCCGCAGTAACAGCAAAAATCTTTTTTTGGAGCGATTGATTGCAAACTTTTATTCACAGCAGTTCTTAAATGCCCGCATTGTTTGCATTTAATACTAACCCATCTTACATTAACTTTTTTTCCGCAGTCAGGACAAAAGTTGCAGCTGTCATTTTTTACAGACTTGTGGGTACATTTGATTCCTAAAAAATCTTCAATATTTATCAGAATTTTTTTCACACCCATTTTATCTACCCGTCTGTTTTTTAAAATCCACTTGCTTATTATGACAGTTTAAAAATTAAAATTTAATGATAAATAGAACTATATAAAATCAAGTATATTGCCCGATTTGGTAATATAAATCTTGGGTAATTTATTTAAAAAGGTCATGCCTGTCCAAAGGATGTAAAATCACCTGTGCAAGTTTCTCACTTCCTGAGAAAGGAAGTTTTTGCAACTTTTTTGCGGTTGTTTCCTTATCGTATTTTACAAACTTATGAGAAATATTGAAATCTTTACTGTACGAAGCGGGAGTGGAAAAACCGAAGGTAGGGCTTTGCCCGCCTGCAGGTTTTGAACTCATTCTATCCGAAGCGGGATAATCTAAAATTGCGTAGCAGGCTTCAGGATTCTCGGTAAAAGGTCTTCCGACGCTTCCAACATTTACTATTGTTTGATTGTTTATTTTATAAATTACTGGAAGATGTGTGTGTCCACAAAAAATTATATCTTCTTGTGTTCCTGACAGTATTTCTCTTAAGATTTTTTCATCTAAATCAGGAGAAATGTTTTCATTTATCTTTCTTGGAGAACCATGAACAAATAAAATTTCAAGCTTTCCGATTTTTTCTTTATGTTTAAGCGGAAGCTGTTTCAGAAATTCGATTTGATCCGGTCTTAAAATTTGCTGTGTATATTTTAAAGACGCAGCCATTGTTTCATCCGCAGGAGTGTATTCTTTTTCCTGTTTTCCGAATGCTTTTATAATCATCTCGTCAGTATTTCCAAGAATAATCGCAGCTTTTTTTTGTTTTAAAAGTTCAATTATTTTATCTACGGTTTTTTCAGGTTCGGGTCCACCCATTGCTAAATCCCCGCAGATAAATATTTTATCGATTTCCTGTGTTTCTATATCTTGCAAGAC
>MFRJ01000135.1:0-147 GCA_001784535.1 Candidatus Melainabacteria bacterium GWA2_34_9 | reverse complement strand
TTTCCATGTATATCAGAAATTACAGCAATTTTCATAAATTTCCCCCTTTTTGCTTTTTTATATTCATATTTAATCTTAATGTTGTAAGTTCAGTCAATAAATATAAAAAATTGCAAAAAAAAAGACAGTTATTAAACTGTCCAAAAT
>MFRJ01000134.1:20310-20413 GCA_001784535.1 Candidatus Melainabacteria bacterium GWA2_34_9 | reverse complement strand
CGAAGAATACGCAAAATCCATTGAATCCTTGAAAAAAGCAATATCATTGAATAAAAATATAGCAGATGCTTATTATACAATAGGACTAGCATATCAGGATATG
>MFRJ01000134.1:11072-20302 GCA_001784535.1 Candidatus Melainabacteria bacterium GWA2_34_9 | reverse complement strand
AGAAATAGCAAAGCTTGATAAACCTGATAATGAGAAACAAGTTAATAATAAAGAAACAGAATCACCCGAAGTTTCTGAAAATCCTGAAGAAAAAAAATTGAGCAAATCTGAAGTTTTAGCTTTGATAGTTGATAATTTAAAGAATTCAAAAGATTATTATACCCAATATACCGACTTAATAAGCAATTCCGACGAAAAAACCAAAATTAAAGAAGAAGTTAAAATTATAGATGAGGACATAAAAAAATACGAAGAAAAAATTTCATCATCAAATGATTAATGTTTCTTATGTTAGTAAAAAAATCAAAAAGGCGGCAATATTTGCCGCCTTTTAAACAAACTTTAAATCTTTTATTTTCGCCTATTTTCTTCTTCCATCACTCGCACTTTTTCAGATAATCTATTTACTTCATCCATTAATAATTTGATTTCATTACCAAAATCGTCGATAGATTCTTTTACATCAAACAATATACTTTCGATTCGATTACTCATATTTTTGACCTCAAACTTATTATTGAATTTTTACATCAAATCAATTCAAGTCGGGCTTATCATTTAATGAAAATAATTTGAAAAATGTTTTAACTAACACGTATTATTTATATTCATCTGCATCTCCTTTCTATTTTTAGAAAATCGATTTTGCATATACATTATATATAAGATAATACAAAACATTTAGTGTTTATTCAACATTAATTCAAGTTTCACAAAGGTATATTAAGATAATTTTTTATAAGATACAATCAGTATTTTAGTAATTTTCTTAACATTTCTTAATGACGGAACACTTAATCATCTTTATATCTAAATTATATGTTATTAATTTGAAATTATTATAAAATTAATGTTTTTATAATAATTTATATTTTAGTTTTATTATTTTCTACACCCAACTGCTGAAGAATATAATTTCGTGTCTGATGAGGTATTATATTAAAACACCCATCCCACACGTTAGAATATTCTTTTTCCTTTGAAGCGTTTTTAAAATTATTATAAAGACAATACCCCTGTTCTCCGTCAGAATGAGAAACGATAGATTCCGGCATATAAAAATATCCGCAATTTGCGCAAACTTTAAGAGCAAATCCGTGACTTCTGAGTTTTCCGATAAGTTCCTCTACCGCATAATTAATTCGGGGCTGTTTGGATGACGTAAGTCTTTTATTGTTGAACATAAAAACAGCTTGAGAATATTCATCTGTTTTTATTATTTCGATTTTACAGGGAAGCTCTTTTCTTCCGTTAGTAATTGTAGCGTCTACTGTATGTTTATCATAATTTAAGGTTTCAGCTTTCACTTGTTTTTTCTTTTTCCTAATCGGCCTTGAATAAGAATTTGTTAAAAAACCTTTAAACATTGATTTCACGCACAATACAGGCGAAACAAAGAAAAAAGCAATTGCATTTTTGTAATCGTTAAATCCGCATCTTACTGTAAACATTGAATACCCGTCAGCCAAAAATTTAAAAGCCAATAGATAACCAAGATATTTAAAGCTTACTAAACCGGAGAAATAAGTTTCAGGGTAATTTTTAACTACAAACATTAAAATAAGATTCCAGAATACAAAAACCGTGTTTGACGGGTAAAAAAGCGAAAACATAAGTTCTTTTACGCCGAGATTGCTGCCAGAAAACAAAAGCGGAAAATTATTTCTGAATGTAATGAAAGATTTATATCTTCTTTCATAATCTTTTACGGCAAGGCTTTTTAATGTTTCATTCGTAGATTTTGTTACTATTATTTCATTGGAATACAGAACGGGAATATCATTATTTTTCAAGTTAATCGAATATTCATATTCTTCAAAGCCGTATTCTGTCTTTTTGAATTTGATTTTTTCAAGAATTTCCTGTCTTATAACAAAAAGTTCGGAGTCAATTATATTTCCCAGAGCTGAATGAAATCTTCCATGTTTTAAAACTCTATTTCTTAATTTATTTCTGAAATTTAATATCCTGTTATAAAAATTATTTTTCTTTTTTAACACTTCGCCTATTATTACAGGATTATAATGAACAGCGGTATTAACTTTTTGAAGAAAATCGCTTTTTATTTTACTGTCTGCATTCAAAAATACAAATGCATTAGTATTTTCGCAGGCTAAAATTCTTTCAAAAAGCCAGCTTAAAGCTTTAAATTTTCCCAGTGGTTTAGCTTCCGGATTATCGCTGTTTATTCGCCATAATTTTGTTCCGCCTATTATTTCAAGAAATTTTGTATTTTCTTCATTACAATTATCAAGCAGGATATTTATGGAATATTTATATCTTTCGTAATCTTGTTTATTTAGTGCTTCAATCAGCTCTTTAACTTTGTGTGAATTATTATGAGAATATATTACGACAGTCAAATTCTGCTGAAACTTTGACATGTAGTCCTTTTTAGCTACATCAAACAGTCTTCCTCGAGAAGAATTAAAGATAATGACGAAGTTATAAACTATAAAATATGATAAATATATTAAAATTACCCAGGATATTAAATCCACAAAAAACATAAACAAGCCTAATTTATTATATAAAACTACATCTATACTATATTTTTACCATAATAGCATGCCTGAAAGTTAACATTCTAAAAAGTTTAACTTAACATATCTTAAAATTTTGTTTTTGTAAAACAATTTTATTTTTATAAAAATAATTGTTCATAATTCTTAATTATTTGACTAAATTATTAAATATTTTTACTAAATGAGTCGAAAGAATATATATCAGGAAAAAATTTAATAGGGAGTACATATTTAATGATCAAAAAAACATTTGAGCAGGAAATAATTTCTGCGGAAATTAAAAAACTTATTCATGATGTGGACAGATTTATTGTAAAAAAAGATTCTATTAAAACTGAATTGAGTGATATGTGGAAGCAATCAGTTCTGGGGTTATCGTGCAATAACTAGTCTTTGCACTTTCGAATTTTGCGTTTAAAAGGTTTGTCATTTGGCAAACCTTTTTTATTTTATTTTTATGTCGCTCTTGTCAATGTTTTATAATACAATTTATAATTGGTAATGATATAAAGAGAAGAGTTGGGAAAAACGAAGGGAATTAGCAGATGAGATGTCCTCGCTGCAAAGAGGAAAATACTGAAAATTCTGTAGTTTGCGCACATTGTGAGCTAAAACTAAAGTCTGCATGTCCAAGATGCAAATTTTTAAACAGAATAGGTCAGAGCGCATGCTCTAACTGTAATTTAAGGCTTATAAGAATTTGTCCGCAGTGCAAATCCCCTAATTTTCCTAATGCACCTCAATGCAGAAAATGTAATTTTGAGCTGTTAAAAGCTAAAAAACGCCCGCCTCAAGAAGCTCCTGTACAACAACCTACCGCTCAAAAAAAACCTATACCTCAAGTAAAACCAACTAAGCCAATAAAAGCTCAAGAAAATCTTGCGGCTGCAGCTTCAATTCAGAAACCTGAAAAACAAATTTTGCCTGAACAAACAGAACCGGAAATTCAAGCACAACAGCCTGAAAAGCCTGCAAAAAAGAACCTACAGGAATTTTCAAGAGCCGAAGCTCATGACGCAATAATAAATGTATTAAATAAAGCAGAACAAGGTTTAATAATAAACTTATCTGCTCCTGACGGTGCAGGTAAATCCAGTCTAGTATCAAGCATTATTCAAACTTTACAAAGTGACAAATTTGCTTGGTTAATAGGAACCTGTCAGCCTGTAAATCAGCTTTTGCCGTATTCATTTTTTCAAGATCTTTTTAAGTCTTTATTAGGCTTACCTTTATTCGTTTCAAATATTGATGAATCAAGAATTGTTTTAAACCAAGTACTGGAAACAAATTTTGGTATAAACGATCCTCACATAAACAACGTTTTGCGGAGATTTTTATTTAATGCGTTCAATGAATGTTCTCCTGATATCAATGAAAACAAGGCTGAACTTCATAATGCCATAGGTCATGTATTAGATAAAATAAATCAAAACTCAAATTTGGCAATTATTATTGAAGATTTTGAATATATTGACAATGCTTCACTGGAATGTATAAAAAAACTTATAAATAAAGGCTTTTTAAACAAAAAGAACTTTATAATAATCAATCACAATTTAAACACAAATTTACATGAACAATTTCCGTTGGAAAACCTCCAAAGAAAAATAATATCAATTTCTTTAAAATCAATGACTCCTGAGGAGATGAACACATCTTTGTTAGGTATGCTTAATAATCAGGATATAATACCTCCAAAAATTAAAAATAAACTGTTTCACTGTTCACAAGATACTCCCTTATATATGGAACAGGCATTATGGTATTTATTCCAAACCGGCGCAATAATATCAAACGAAGCTTCTTTTTCATTTAATCCGCAAGCTGTAAATATTGAAATACCAGCTGATCTTGATGAACTTATAGCAGAACGAATAAAGCTTATAGGCAATTTTTCCCCTGATGCAACCAGAATAATAATGTCTGCAAGCTTGTTTGGAATAAAATTCATTCCTGCTTTTGTACAAATGATGGCACAGGTAGAAGAACAGCAGTTCAATCAATTAATCCAAATGCTTTTGAATAATGGTATTTTTGCAGTGGTTGATCAGTCCGGCATTAGATTTAAGCACGCATGGATATGGAAAGTAATTTACGAACAATTCTTTACTGAAGAACAGATTATTGATTGCGGAACTAGATTGCTGGAATTTTATGAAAAATACACAACGAACATAAGCAATGCAGTTTTGGCACGTCATGCTGAAGAAGCTCAACTTAAAAAAGAAACATATATTTACTACAACCTTGCTGTTCAAGAAAGTATTTATCTTGGAGATCCTGTTACTTTCACCGATTATCAAAATAAAATTCTTGAATTATTACCTGAAACAGATTTATCTGATGAACAAAAAATTGAACACAAATTAAGTATTGAAGAACAAATCGGCAAAGCAAACTATGAGTTCAATCCTCAAATTGCTATAGATTATCTTTCAAATTCTATATTACATGAAGAAAAACAAAATAATTTAGTTAAAGTAATTGATTTGACAGGTTATCTGGCTAGAAGTTGTGAGCTTATAGGAGATTATGCAGGAGTAATTGAATGCTGCGATAAAGCATTATCTCTCATTGACAAAGTCAAACACCCTATAGAAACAATTTTATTGAATTATTACAAGCTTGAATCGACTTTTAACCTCGGAAGATTCGAAGAAACAGTAATTAATGCAACTAATGAAGTGCTTCCTGCCTTAGATAAATACATATCAAAAAATAAAACAATTCCAGGAATAAGTATTTCAGACCTAAAAAATATTGAATATGAAACTGAAATTATACTTGCAAAAGCTTATGTATATCAAGGCAACAAACAGGCTCTGGACTTGACCGCAAACATAGCATTAAAAGCTCAAAAAGAAAATCTTGCCGAATATGAGATGACTGCATTACTGCTTCAAGCTTTATTTTCAACAATTCAGGGTAATTCAAAAAACTGCAATTCAATACTTACATCAATAAAAGAAAAATTTGCAGATTTTCCAACACTCGATAAATTTAAATTATATTGGTACTTTATAGCTGTTATCTCCAATATAACAAACGGAGATTTCCAGCAAGCAAAAGAATTTTGTCATACGTCAATTACAATGGCAAATATTTTCAAAGAATATAATATGTTAACTATTCTGAAATTATTTTTAGGCAAATGCTATGAAGAATTTGGTCAATTAAGAGAAGCATTCCTGATTTATGACGAAATAGTCAATTATTGTTCAGAAAACAAAATGGCTACAGGTGCTCTATTGTCCTGGTATCTTGCTGCAAGCCATGAAGTAAGAGCAGGAAATCAGGAAAAAGCTATTGAAATAGCAGAAAGAGCAATTGAAATTTCTCAAAAACCTAATATTGCAAACTATTTAGCTGAAATTTTTATGAATAAAATTATTGCAAACGTAAGAACAATAAAAGGTGATTTTGAAGGTGCTCAGATTAATATTGAATCCGCCATTAATATTGCGGAAAGAAATGATTTAACAATGTGTCTTGTAGACTTATATATTGCTTTTGGGCAAATTTACAAGCAAAGTGCTATTATAAATCCCGAACAAGCGCCTAACAATGCAAATATTGCAAACAGGCTGTATGTAAAAGCGCTTTCTTTTTCAGAACAAATTGAAAATCATTATTTAAGTGCAAAAGTAGATAATGAAATTTTAGAGCTTAACAAATTTTGTCAGCAATATGGAATTAAGCTTGAAAACATTTATTAATGGCTAATTAAAAACTTGCAAAATGGCATCTTCTAGCTCTTTAGCAGGTTTAGAGCTGTCTTTGAAGTTTTGTATAACTATTGAAAATGCAAAAGTATTTCCGTATTTATCAGTCACATAACCGGTAATTGCGCTGACACCTGCATTTGTGCCAGTCTTTGCATATAGTCTTCCTTTCAGATTTAACAGCCTGTTTTGAAGAGTACCGATTTCTGAAGGAGCAGCCAAAGTACTTTTATAAGTTACAAAACTCCCACTTTTATAAAGCTTTGCAAGAGCAAGAGTCATCCAATCTGCTGTTATCAGGTCGTTTTGAGAAACTCCACTGGCATCAACTACTGAAATTGTTGACGTATCATGTCCCAGTTTTGAATAAAAATCGTTAAAAGCTTTTAATCCGTTTTCTGTGGAGCCGGTATGTCTTGTGTATTTTCCACCTGCAAGTTTAAACAAAGCTTCCGCAGCGAGGTTATCGCTTTTTTTATTTGTAATTTTCAATTCATCTAAAAGTTTATGCGACACTTCGGTTATTAAAACTGCACTTGCCGGGAGTTTTGCCTTCTTATATTGTCCTGAAAAATAAATTTTATTATTTTTAATAGCTTTTGTAAGCTGGTATTTAAAGAAATTTTCCGGGTTTGCGACAGGTATTATTTTTTCGGTTGCAGAAGAAATCTTTCCTTCCACATAAATAGATTCAACATTTTTCCATACTTTTCTTTCAACAGAAATACTATTTTCATGGGAACTTACAGCATTATTGATTATTTTAACAGGGTAATACGGAGCAATCACAACTTTTGGTTTTTGATTTGGCTGAGTTGGTGAAATTTTCACTTTAATCAAATTTCTGTTTAAGTTATATGCGTTGTATTTTGGCATATAGGGATTGTTTTCATCATCCCACATCCAACCTGTTCCCCAGAAAACATCATCAATAGCTGAATCATCAATCAATAAGCTGCCATTAATTGTATTATATCCTTTTGCTTTAAGTCCTAATATTAGTTTTGAAATATCTTCTATACTTAGATGCGGATCTCCGCAGAGTTTTAAATAAATATTTCCTTTACTGTCCTTATAAATTCCTGTTGATAACTTATAATTAGCCCCCAAAACATTCAGAATCACAGGGGTTGTAAAAGCCTTAAGTGTTGATGCGGGATGCAAAAGAAGACTTGCATCTCTTTGATAGAGCACTTTTTCGCTTTGAATCTCTCTTATGGACACTGAAACTACTGATTTTTTAGATAATTTACTGTTATTAATGGTGTTATTAATTGAATTAAATGAATAAGTTGATTCATACCCAGATAAAAACAAGGTTGAAATCAGGAATATCGCAAATATTATAAGAAATTTTGCATTAAAATTCATAAATTTAGCTCCTTAAAAAAAGATTAAGCTCTTCGTCAGACAAATCCAAAGTATGTGTAAAGATATTTGCCCTGTGCCCGTCTGTGCCTCCGGTTTTCAAAAGGTTCGCTTCTTCGCAGAAAAGATTTGTTACGTCAACAAGTTTATGTAATTCCTCGCTATAATGCCTCATAGTGTAGTGATAATTTGATTCTGCAAGCGTTGCACCCTGAAAAACCGAATCCTTCAAAAGCAAATACAATCCTTCCAGTTTAAAATCCCTATTTTTTGTCGGAAAAACTTTAGATTCATCGATTTTACTTAAATGAATTCTTCCTGGATGTGCAAGACCTATATATCCAAAACTTTTGTTTATAATAGATGCTACTTCTTTAACAGTTGAACTAAACGTTGTTTGTTTGCCCTCGAAAAGTTTTTCTATCTCTTCTTTATGTTTTATCAAGTTTGGAGATTTTTTATAATTTTTATAAATATAATGCTTGATAAAGTCAAAAAACGCCATACTACCTGCGATTTTAATGAGCACATGAGAGTTTTTTACAGTTTCCCAATTTTCTTTAACCCCAAATTCACTGAGTTTTAAAAGAATTTTTTGCGCTTCTTCATTTCTGGAATTTTTTATATTTTGCTGAAAATTATTTAAATCCTCATCATAAGGATTTATGCAGTACCCCATTAAGTCTGTTGCGAGAGGTTTTTTCAGGATTTTTTCATTATCCAGAGTCACACTGAATTCAATACCTGTCACAAATTTTATATCTTTAAACTTGTCAGGGTTTTCAGCTATTATTTTAAGTGCTTTTTTAGTTCCTTCCAAAGAATCATGGTTTGTTATAGAAATCATAAAAGCAGGTAAATCATCATTGATTTTTGATTTTACGTTATCTGCATAAATTACAGCCTGATTCAGCAGTTCTTCCACAGTCAATCTACCGTCAGATTCAACGGTATGCATATGAAGATTTATCCTGAAAGTTTTATTCAGAACGTTTTGATACAATTCATCAAAATGTTCCGACAAAAAATCCCCTGTATAAAAGTTATCAGGTGTGTATTTATTTATAATATGAACAAATTCTATAGGACCGACAATGGATGCCAAATTTTCAACAGGACAGTCAAGGTTTTCTGCCAAAACTTGTTTGTAATTGTAATCTAAGTCGTTATTTATATTATTATTCTCTGACTGAAAGTCAAAACCCATTGATTTGAACCAAATTTCTAATTTAATAAAATTATATCTTGAAAAGCTATACATAGTATAATTTTTATCGGTAGTCGAATAAATATAAAACAATGAAAACAAATCTAACAATTGAAGAATCGCTGAAATTACTTCCTGATGCATCGGGTGTTTATTTGATGCACGATAAAAACAATGAAATAATTTACATCGGCAAGGCTAAAAATCTTAAAAAACGTGTAAAAAGTTATTTTAACAAGAATCATGACTCTCCAAAGCTAATTGTTATGGTTCCACAGATTATCAGGTTTGATTTTATAATCACCGACTCAGAAGTTGAAGCTTTAATCCTTGAATCTCATTTAATAAAAAAATATAAGCCAAAATACAATGTTCTTCTCAAGGATGATAAGCATTTTCCATGGTTTT
>MFRJ01000134.1:10469-11023 GCA_001784535.1 Candidatus Melainabacteria bacterium GWA2_34_9 | reverse complement strand
TAAAGACCGTCCCTGCATGTATCATCAAATAAACAAGTGTCTTGGTCCTTGCCAAAAACTTGTTTCTTCGCAAGATTATAAAGAAGTAGTCAAGCAGGTTGAAATGTTTCTTTCTGGAAAACAAAGCGAGCTTATAGCTGAACTAAAAAAACAAATGGAGATTTTTGCCGAGAAACAGGAATTTGAAAAAGCTGCGCGATACAGGGACAGTTATTTTGATGTAATGAAAACGGTCGGAAAGCAAAAAGTTGTTTCCGAAAATACAGACATAAATCAGGATATAATAGGCTTCGCGCGTGATAATTCCATAATGAGCATCGCTCTTTTAAAAGTCCGAGACGGTCGACTTATAGCAAAAGAGGATTTTGACGTAAGACTTGATGAAATCCACACGCCACATGAAGCTTTAATTGCGTTTATTCAGGAATACTACCAGCTTGTTGACGCATCAGAAATCCCGAAAGAGTTACTTCTCCCATGCGAAATAGAGGAAGATGAAAGCAATATCATAAAGGAATGGCTAACTCTAAAAAAAGGTTCCAAAGTCAGTCTAG
>MFRJ01000134.1:6049-10427 GCA_001784535.1 Candidatus Melainabacteria bacterium GWA2_34_9 | reverse complement strand
TGAAGAATGAGCTTGTTGAAATGGCGAACAAAAACGCAGCTTCGACTCTTGAAAGTTTAAAAATTTCAGAGATATCGAGTCTACAGAATGACTGGAATGAAGTTGGCTGTTATATTCAGGAAAAGCTTAATTTGCCCAATTTCCCTAATAGAATCGAATGTTTTGATATTTCGCATATTCAGGGAACAAATACTGTCGCTAGTATGGTAGTTTTTATCAACGGAAAACCTTATAAATCCGAGTATAGGAAGTTTAAAATAAGGACACTGGCTGAAGGGCAAACTGATGATTTTGCTTCTATGAAAGAGGTTATAAAAAGACGATATCAAAAGCTATTGAGAGATAAAGAACAAATATTTCCTGATTTAATAATAGTTGACGGAGGAAAGGGGCAGCTTTCCTCTACATTAGAATCTCTGGAAGAATTAGGGCTTAACAATATGCCTATAGTTTCTCTTGCCAAAAAGTTTGAAGAAATTTATCTTCCGGAACAATCTAGTCCTGTTATTTTTCCTGCCAATTCAAAATCTTTATTTCTTTTCCAGCAGGTTAGAGATGAGGCGCATCGCTTTGCTGTAAGCTATCATAGAAAATTACGAGAAAAAAATGCCATAAAATCAATACTTGATGACATTTCTACATTGCAGATTACTCATAAGAAGTTACTTATAGAACATTTTGGGGATATAAACGGGATTATGGAAGCTAACAAATCAGAGTTATCGAGAGTGATAGGGAAAACTCACGGAGCAAAAGTTTATAGTTTTTTGCATAAAAAATGAACGGGTTACAGCCCTGCACCGCCGCCTTTGCGTCGCCGTTTCGGGCTTTCACTCCCGCTACGCATAAAAAAAGCCTCCTTGTTGGGGAGGCTGATAAGATAGGAAATTTATTTTGTGTCTAACGGCATTATCATTACGTTTCCTTTAATGCCGTCATCTTTAATACCATATTTATGTTTGAAATTTTCAAATGATTCTTTTTCATTTTGACCACAGATTACGCCTGTTTTGAGATCTACGCTTTTTTCAAAGTCATGAAGCACAAAACCGGGAATACCATAGTATTTATTTTCGTGTCCTACACCGTATTTGCTTACTTCATGAGCTACATCATGAATTCTTGATACATAAGCTTCAGCCGAGCCTACATCGTCCCAAATCGCAGGTTTTCCGCCTTTGGATTCAAGAGGAACTGTATAAACTTTCATAGGTTTGCCATCTTTTGTTAATAATTCACCTTTATTGCACATTTCAACAATTTCAGGAACAAAACTAGCACCTAGCCCAACCGCTTCAATATTTTTGCCTTTTTCCTTAAGCTGTTTCACAACTTCAGGACTAAAGAAGTACATGCCAGGGTTTGCCATATAATTATTTGTTCCTTCAATTCTTGCGCCTTCAGCTTTTTTAAAGTCTTCTTCTGTTTTTGGTTTTTCAAGGAACTGACTAATCATATAATTGTCCTGAGCATCCTTTTGAACACTCATAAGTCCAAAAGCACTGGCTCTTTCTTTTGCCACAGGATAATAAGGTATCACAAGTGCAGCATCAGGAAGCGTTTTGAGCGAATGATAAGGTCTGGTAATATCTGCCGTTGTAAAAATATCCGCATTCAAAATTATCATATCTTTTTTGTCGGAAAGATGTCCTTTGGCAACAGATTCTGCTATTGCCCCACCGTCTTCAATATTTCTGAGCTTTCCGTTTTCATCCAATCTTTCATTGGCTCTTATTACATTGTGTCCTTTAATTTCTCCTGCCTGAGAAATATATTTAACCTTGGAATCTTCGTCTAATGCGCCTGCACTCGCAGCAAGACCTAATGCATTACCTATGATTCTATAGCTGTCTCTTGTCGGGTAAACGCTTGAAGGTTTATTTTCGTCAGTTCCTGAAATATTTAAAAATCTTGTACCGAAACCGCCTGCTGGAATAACAATTGTAGGAGAATGTTTTTCTACCAATTCATGATGATCGCCTCTGATGGCTTCGTCATAAACTTTATCTTCATTAAATTTGTCAACTGCCGCTACTGTTCTGGGTTCCATATTGAATGTAGATATTGCCACCTGGCTTTTTCCCTGAAATGTAAGTTTATTATTTTCACTTTGTCCATGAAGTTTTAATTCTCCCTGCAGTACATAATTAAAATCTTTTCCTGTAATTTCTGAACCGCCTAGCATAATAATTTTTATGCCGTTTTCTTTGTCTATAATTTCAGCGGAAGGATTAAATTTCCCTGTCATTGCTTGAATTTCCGGAGCATTGTCAATTCTGTCTGTTTTTACTTGCGCTCTAAAAACTTCTTTGTCGCCTTTATTTTTTATTCTAACTGTTTTTTGAACATTGTCAGTAGAAAATTCATTCTCTAATCTGAGTCCTTGAGGGTTCAATGTTTTATTTTCAGGAAGAGAAAAGTTTTCTGACCCTTTTAAAATGTTTGTAAATACAATCTGGTCTTTTTGCATTTCATAATTTGAATTAACAGAAGTTGTTCCTTTAAAGGCAGGTGATAAAGCTATCGCTTTTAATGCTTGCGCGCCTTGAAAACTAATAATTTGTTTTTGTAAATCAGCTGAATCTTCTTTCTTAGAATGAATTTGTTCATTATTAGAGTTATTAAGCTTTCGTGCTGCTACCTGAACCTGGTTAAAATCCTGAACTCTGATACTCATAATCGATAACTTCCTTTTTTATTTATTTTATTAATATTAGCTTGTAAATTGATTAGTGAACTAATTGCGTATAGTAAAATTACCAACTTATTTATTAAAACGTTGGTAATTTAAAAAATTGACAATCTTTTAAAAATTTTGAGGAAAATTTTACAAAAATTAATATAAAAAAAGCCACTAAACAGTGACTTATTTTTTAATATTTATTTTCTTCCTCTAAAGCCAATGGGTCGTTTAATAGGTACATCATCTTTTATAGAAGTAAAGTCTAAACTACAGCATTACTAAAAAATATAAAATTTCAGTGAGGAATTTTTAATTCCGTTCACAAGAACACACATTTCATACTTACCTGTGGGCCACCCTGTAACAGGACTTTTTATTGATAAAAGAATTGTTTTAGATCCGAAAATATTAAATTTAGAGGTATTTACAGGAATAATTTCACCTTTATTGCCGATAAAATTCCATATTACTTGAATTTTATCGGATTTTTTAGCATTAATTAATTCAACAGAAGCAAAAATCAAAGGAGTATCAGGATTAAATGCCTGCATTATTCCTATAGCGGAATTTTTCATAACATCTGCTCTATCAGTAAGTGAAATTCTTCCAATAACGTCAGTGCCAATCATTTGAACCGAAAGTTTATTTAATTTATCCCTAATTTCGGAATTTTTTGAAGAATCATTGCTTTTAAAAACATAATTAACATAGTTTTCTACAGCTTTATTTTGCACATTTGCATTTTCATAAGCATCCGCGATATTCAAAAATAAATTATACTGTGTATTATCAAGAGCTAAAGCTTTTTCAAAGTTATAGCAAGCTTTATTGTATAGTTTTTTATTTAAATATGATTGTCCAAGATAATAATAATATTTAGGATTTTGTGAATAAAAATTTTCGTATTCAATAAAAAATTTTATTGCACCATCGACATCACCTGACTCTAATAAATCTATACCTGTAGACAAAGATACGATTTTTCCATTTTTAGTAATTTTATTTTCAAATACTTTTTCAGAAGTTATTTTTATAACATCTTGCGAATTATTTTTTAACAAACAGCCTGACAGAAAAAAAACCGCTACAACAATTAAAATCAAAATTTTTTTCATACAAATACAGACAATCTTTTTGACTAGTAAAAACATTCTATTATTTTGTGTTAATTTTAGCAAACAATTCAGATATAGTTTTAATTTTTTTAAAGATTGTATTATATTATATTATTGTATTATTATATCTATATACATGCTGAAAGTGGGAAATTTTGACAACAGCGATTTATCCTGGAAGCTTTGATCCTATAACTAACGGTCATCTCGATGTTCTTGAGAGAGCTTCCAAAATATTCAAAAAAGTAATAATTGCAGTATTGGTAAATCCTAACAAAAATTCCTTCTTATCGACTGAAACGAAAGTAGCACTTATAAAAGAGTCTGTTTCACATCTTAATAATGTTGAAGTAGACAGCTTTATGGGACTAACAGTCGAATATGCAAAAGCCAAAAATGCAAATGTACTTATAAGAGGATTAAGAGCTGTATCAGACTTTGAGTACGAAATGCAAATGGCTCAGATAAATCAAAACCTTGGTCCTCAACTCGATACCATTTTTCTTATTACCAAGGTGGAAAATAACTTCGTATCATCCAGTATCGTAAAGGAAATTTCTTTATTGGGCGGAGATATTTC
>MFRJ01000134.1:2576-5991 GCA_001784535.1 Candidatus Melainabacteria bacterium GWA2_34_9 | reverse complement strand
GAGCTAATTATGGCCATAGGCAGTATTTACAAATTACTAGACAAACTCGAAATGATGGTTTTAAAAGGAATACCTATTCCTTTCACTCCATTTGTGATTGTTAATCACGAAAAAATTATTGATGTTCTTGATAAAATCAGGGCTTGCATACCAAGTGAAATTCAGGAAGCTCACAGCATAATTAAAAGAAGCGAAGATATTCAAATGGAAGCTCAAAGAAGAGCTGAAAATATACTTATTGAGGCAAAAGAAAAAGCTGAAAGAATTCTCAGCGAATCAGAACTTTTAAAAGCAGTTCATGCGGAAGCTGACAGAGTAAGAGGGGAAGTAATTGCCGAAGCGGAAGCTCTTAGAAAAAGATCAATAGAAGAATCAGAAGCTATCAGAGCAAAAGCTATGGCTGAATCATCCGCGATCAGAGATGGTTCTGACCGTTATGCCGAATCAATTTTATCAAATCTCGAGAAAAACCTTAGTGAAATGCATTCAGTAGTAACAAATGCGCAAAGTCACCTTTCCAGAACAAAAACAGATTCTTTGGATTATATAAACCAGCAAAACTTAATTGATGAAGATGATGAAGAAGACCATGTCCCTTCTTATAAAATTAGAAGATGAATTTTTATTTACCTACTTCCTTGTTTCGTCTAATTCATGTAAAATATTATATTGAAATATGTTCTTTACTTTTTAAAAGGAATTTTAAAATATCATGAATGAGATCGTAATATCAATAATTGGAATACTTGGAATAGGCTTTATTATTACACTTCTTTATAAATTTCTTATACCTGTTGCTCAAGGTAGCAAATCAGGCAATAATTCAGGTGGCGGTTTAAGCCAAGGAGATATTGTTGAAAAAGCAAATGCTTTATATGAAATGGGACAACTTAGTAAAGCAATAAGTTTGATGGAAGAATATACAAAGAAAAATACGAATGATTTAACCATAAGAGAACTTTTAGGCGATTATTTAATGGAAAAAAGTCTTCTCAGCAAAGCTGAAAAGCATTATGTCCATATAATAAAACTTGACACAGGCAATAGAGTCGCTTTGGAAAAATTGGCAGATTGTTATTATTATGAAGAGAAAAATGATAAAGCAATTGATATTTATTCCAAAATACTAAAGTCTTCTCCTGATAATCAGGAAGCAAGATTTAAATTTGCTGATGCTCTGGCTAAAGTAGGTCAGCTTGATATTGCAATTAAAGAATTAAGGAAAATATTAACAAAAGACCACTTTAATATAGATGCAAGAAAAAAACTCTCAACTCTATTTTATAATAACGGTGAATTCAAAAGAGCCGTTACCGAATTGGAAGAAATAACCAAAGTTGAAGGAAGAGACACTGAAACACTTAAAAAAATTGGTCATATTTACCTAAAAATAGGTGATTATACAAATGCAGCTCTTACTTATAGAAAAATTGTCGACATTGACGATTCCGATGTTAATGCTCATTTAGAATTGGCAAATATTTATTTAAAACTTCAAAACTATGATAAAGCAGCAAAAATATACAATGACTTAATAGAAAAAGGCTATGAAGTAACGCCTGAAATGCGTTATGAACTTGCAAATATTTATTTTGCCGCCGAAAATTATGAAAAAGCAATCTCAATATGCCGACAATTACTGTTGGAATGCCCCGGTTATGAAAAAGCATCCTTTATAATTGCTCATTCATATAAAAACCAGAAAAAATATGATGAAGCAATTAATGCTTATAAAAAATTAATAAAAGAAACAAATTCTGCTGAAAGAGAAGAAAAATATAAATGTGAAGTAAGCGATATAATCTGCACATGGGGTACTGATTTTTTCAAGAAAAAAGACTATCAGGCAGCTCTTGATAAATATATTGAAGCTGTAAATTATAATCCTAGAAACCCTGACATTTATTATAATCTTGGAAAAGCCAATCACGCAATAAAAAATTATGATGTTGCCATTTCTCATTTTAACAAAGCACTTGAACTATCAAACTCTGATATAAAAATTTTATTGAACATAGGTCAGGTTTACGAAGAAATCGGCGAAAACAATACAGCAATTAATTTTTATTATGATGCTGTAAAAATTCAGCCCTCAAACTACAAAGCAAGACATTCTTTAGGGGTTGCGCTCGGGGCAGCCGGATTTAATGATCAGGCAAAGGAAGAACTGCAAAAAGCTATAGAAATCGAACCTGATAATCCTGATGCATATTATAATCTGGGTCTTGTATACGAATTACAAGGCAATTATAAAGAAGCTAAAGATCAATATAAAAAAGCGCTTGATTTAGACTCTAATCATGTTGAAGCACGAAATAATCTTGAAATTATTGTAGAAGAAGAAGCAAAATAAACTGCTAATGACTAACGCTGAAAATAAAAAGGTTTTATCTGGTCTGTCGCTTGCAGAGCTGGAAGAATTTATTGTGAACAATGGTGAACCTGCTTTTAGAGCCAAACAACTTCAAAATTGGCTTTGCAAAAAACACGCCAATACTTTTGAAAGTATGAATAATCTCTCAAAAAATTTCAGAAGCAAACTCGAAGATATAGCAATAATCTCTGACACTAAAATTAAACAAAAGCTTGTCAGCAATGACGGCACTATAAAATATCTTCTTGAGTATCCAGACGGAAATGTAGTTGAAACCGTTTTAATGAGTTTTGACAAGCGACCGAATTTAACAGCCTGCGTAAGCACACAGGTAGGCTGCCCGGTAGGCTGTACTTTCTGCGCTACAGGAAAAAGAGGCTTTATCAGAAATCTTAAAGCGAGAGAAATAGTAGATCAGGTTCTTACAATTCAGAGAGATTTGAATATTTCAGTAACAAATCTGGTTTATATGGGGCAGGGAGAACCGCTCCTTAATTATGATGAAACAGTTAAATCAATAAATATACTTAATTCTGAACTTGAAATAGGGATAAGGCGTATAACTGTTTCCACAAGCGGAATTGTTCCAAAGATTTATCAGCTTACGGAAATGAACAGGCAGCTTGTTCTGGCTTTATCCCTTCACGCGCCTGATCATGAACTAAGAAAAAAATTAATGCCAATAGAAGAAAAATATCCAGTTGAAGATGTCATAAAAGCGATGAAACATTACGCAGAAAAGACAGGAAGACGTGTAACTATCGAATATACTTTGATAGATGGTGTAAATGATTCAACTGAACACGCAGAAAAAGTAAACAAGCTGTTGAAAGGTTTAAAATACAATATAAATCTTATTCCATACAATCCCGTATGCGGAGATAAATTCAAAAAACCTTCAATGGAAAGAATAAACAGGTTTAAAAGCGTGCTGGAAAAAGTTGAAAGAAAAGTTACCGTAAGGCTTGAAAGAGGCACCGATATAGCCGCCGCCTGCGGTCAGCTTGCAGGTCAGATCTTATAATTGATAATTTTTCTCAA
>MFRJ01000134.1:0-2497 GCA_001784535.1 Candidatus Melainabacteria bacterium GWA2_34_9 | reverse complement strand
GTTAGAAATTCCTATATAAACAAGTCCGACAGTTTTTTTTGGAGTTGCTCCTCCTGGCCCAGCTATACCTGTAATTCCCAGTCCAATATCGGTTCTGGAAACTTTTCTTACTCCTTCTGCCATAGCAGCTGCATTTTGTTCACTAACTGCTCCATAAGTTTTTAATATTTCTTCAGAAACTCCGAGCATTTTAATTTTTGCTTCATTGGAATAAGTTACTAAATTAAGCTTAATATAAGCAGAACTTCCCGAAACATCTGTCAATCTTGAGCTTACTAAACCTCCTGTGCAGGATTCTGCTGTCGAGAGAGTAAGTTTATTTTCTAAAAGAAGGTTTCCTATAATTCCTTCGATTGTATCGTTGTCAGAACCAAAGAAATGCTCACCTGCTCTTTTAATTATTTCTTGTTCAACAGGTTTTATTAATTCAAGTGCTTTTTCTGTATTTTCAGCTTTTGCAGCAATCCTTATGTTAACTTCCCCTTTTGCAACAAGCGGAGCTACGGTTGGATTTTCGTACTCCATTAAATCCTTGAGCTTCTCTCCCAGAGTGTCTTCAGGTATACCCATAAATTTAAGTACTCTTTTTACCAGAACCCTGTCCGAAAATTGTTTTAAATAGTTGTGAGCTGTTTCTTCCCACATCCTGTAAAGTTCCTTCGGTACGCCGGGAAAAGTCATAATTATTTTTTTTGTGTCGAATTTTTCAACTTCCCAAATAATTCCAGAAGCTGTACCTGCTGAATTTGGAATAATTTGGGCATTTTTTGGAAACATAGCCTGTTTTTTTGAAGTTTCAGACATTTCAACGCCTATGGATTTAAAGAAAAACTCGATTTTATCTAGAGAATCCTTATCTAAAACCATTTCTTCTTTAAAATATTCAGCAAGCGTCTTTATTGTAATATCATCATCTGTAGGACCGAGTCCGCCTGTTAAAATAAGCAAATCCGACCGTTTAAGAGCAATTTCTAAAATTTGTTTTATTCTGTCAGGATTATCTCCGACTACTGTATGATAATAACAATTCATTCCAAGTTCTGAGAGTTTCTGTGAAATATATGAAGCATTTGTATTAATCGTATCACCCAGAAGAAGTTCCGTTCCGATGCATATAATTTCAGTTTTCAATTTTGTCTCCTTTTGTAAACAAATTCAAAAAATCAATATTTTAATAAATTACTATAATTTTAATAAAAAAGTTTATATAAATTCGCTATTTTCAATAATACTACATATAAAAATTGTTAAATAAATTAAATTATTTATTATATTTTACAAAATTCACCAAGTTATTAAAGATACAAAATAATTCTGTTATTTAACAATTTTTAATAATGCTTGTAAAAGCATATCTTCTTAAATAATATTACATCATTCAATTATGTGTTACACTCAACAACAATTTATTTAAAAGAATGAAATATAACTATATTAGCTGATCGAGGCAGATAAAAAAATTATGAATAACAATGATGTTTCTAAGATAATAAAGTCTTTTGGGCTTGTATTTGGCGATATCGGAACTAGCCCTATATATACAGTAACGGTTGTTTTTCTTTTGTTGAAGCCGACGCTTCTTAATATAATGGGAATAATGTCTTTGATTTTCTGGACAA
The DNA here is from genome assembly GCA_001784535.1 of Candidatus Melainabacteria bacterium GWA2_34_9. Classification (GTDB taxonomy): domain Bacteria; phylum Cyanobacteriota; class Vampirovibrionia; order Gastranaerophilales; family UBA9971; genus UBA9971. The sequence goes on along the minus strand of MFRJ01000134.1, from coordinate 878 downwards.
TGACTATTCTTGTAACAGCAGAGTATGCATGGCTTGCTATGAGTATAGGCAAAAAAGGCGAAGGCGGAACCATAGTACTCAGGGAAATACTTGCACCTCTGCTAAAATCAACAAACAAAGCAAAGTTTATTACTTTACTTACTTATATCGGGATTTCCTTAATTATAGGAGATGGTGTTATTACACCTGCAATCAGTATACTTTCAGCCGTAGAAGGCTTAAAACTAATTCCCAATTTTGCTGATATAAATCAGAATATTCTTATAATGATTGCTGCTGTAATAGCAATAGGATTATTTTGTTTTCAAAGAAAAGGCACAGAAAAAGTTACAGGCGCTTTTGGTCCTATTATGGTGATTTGGTTTTTATCGCTTACAATTTCGGGATTAATTTCTGTCTATCATTATCCTGAAATTTTAAAAGCAATAAACCCGTATTATGCAATAAAATTTATGACAACACATGGGCTTATGGGCTTTTTTGTGCTCTCGGAAGTTATTCTTTGCGCTACAGGAGGCGAAGCTCTATATGCAGATATGGGACATCTCGGAAAAAAGCCTATTATACAGGCGTGGTCAATTGTATTTTTTGCTCTTGCAATATGTTATTTGGGACAGGGCGCATTTCTTGTTCACCATCAGGGAGCAAAAAACATTTTATTTGAAATGTTATACAATCAGAGCCAATTTTTATACGTACCTTTCCTTATATTAAGCATTCTAGCAACAATTATTGCTTCGCAGGCAATGATAAGTGCGATGTTTTCTATTATTTATCAGGGCATTAATACAAGAATTATGCCTATGTTTAAAGTTGATTATACTTCTCAGGAAATGAGGACACAGATTTATATCGCTACAGCTAACTGGTTCCTTCTG
>MFRJ01000133.1:19127-19747 GCA_001784535.1 Candidatus Melainabacteria bacterium GWA2_34_9 | reverse complement strand
GACAGGCAGGTACTCTAACCAAACTGAGCTACCACCCCTCGTTTGTTAATCAATTATAAAATACAAAATTTTTATTATCAAGCACTTATTTATTTTTCAATGGTGCCTATTAAAAGTTTTATGTCAGCAGCTTTTTGCTGATTTCCCAATTCTTCAAATAATTTAAGAGCGGAATTATAGTTTTTTAGGGCTTCTTGCTTTTCAAAAAAGTATAAAGACAAGTTGCCGTAGTAATTATAAGTCTTTGCAATGTTCTCTTTAAAGTTGCATCCCTGATTTATTTCCATTGATTTATCGAGAGCTTCTTTTGCTTTTTTAAAATCTTCCATTAATACATACAAATCGCCGAGTTCGCAGAAACATTTGCCTTTTCGCTCTATATCATTTGTTTTTTCTGCAATTTCAAGAGATTGTCTGTATTTTACTTCTGCAACGTCAAATTCTTTCTTTCTTTTGAATAGATTTGCAAATTCGTAATGATTTTCAGCCATACCACTTAAGTTTTCCATTTTTTTGTTTATTTCAAAGGATTTGTTTAAAAGTTCTTCCGCTTTTTTAAATTCATTATTAATGGTGCAAACAGAAGATAATCCGCAAAAATCATCAGCGATCCCAACTTT
>MFRJ01000133.1:9456-19068 GCA_001784535.1 Candidatus Melainabacteria bacterium GWA2_34_9 | reverse complement strand
TGTGATTAACAGAAGCCAGACTTGTGTAAATTGAAGAAATAGCTTCATTATTCTTTAAAAGCTCACTTGTTTTCAAAGCATTTCTAAATAATTCTTCAGCTTTTCCGAGCTTGCCCCAAAAAAGATTTATGCTGCCAAGATTTGAAAAAATAATAGGCAGACTGTCAAACAGTTCGAGGTGTTTGCTTATGGTCATCGCCTTGTTAAACATTGCTTCGGCGTCTTCAAGTTTTCCTTGAATATAGTAAATATTCCCCAGATTAATGCAAATTCCTGCAACGCCTTCCATTTTTCCCGAATTCTCATCTATTTCGAGCGATTGCCTGTACATATTTTCAGCTTCTGCCATATCACCCCAGTTTGAATAAAGAACGCCGAGATTGCAGTAAATATTCGACAGTCCTTCTTGTCGGTTCAATTTTTTGTTAATTTCAAGCGAATTCAAATATTCAGCTTCAGCTTTTTTAAGCTCGCCCTGAATAGAATAAATTATGCCGAGATTGCAGTAAATTCGTGCTTTTTGTTCTTCCGAAACTGATTTAATTTTTAAAATTTTTCTGTATAACATTTCAGCCTCAAACAATTGTCCGCTGACAAAGAATAGTTCGGCTTCTTGAATTTGATTTTTTTTCATAGGATTTAATTGAACCCGTTTTGATGTTATAAAACTGATTATACCTGATTTTTACAATAAGGAGATAAAACATGAAAGAAGTTAATTATGTTAGTGTTTCGGAAAAAATCCAGAAGCAGCTTCCGCAGGGGGCTTTTTTGACAGTTAAAGACAAAGCCGGAATTATTAACACAATGACAATTGCGTGGGGAAATCTCGGTTTTATGTGGAATAAAACTATTTTTACCGTAATGGTAAGATATTCCCGTCATACATATAAATTAATTGAGAATGCAGAAGATTTTACGGTAAGTTTTCCCATAAAAAATCAGCTTAAAGAAGAATTAACATTTTGCGGAAGCAAATCAGGAAGAAATTTAGATAAGTTTAAAGAATTAAATCTTAAAATTCAGGATGGCAAAAAAGTTAATTCACCAATTATAGCGGATTGTGACGTTCATCTTGAATGCAAAATCATTTATAAACAAGCGCTTGAGTCTTCCGGCATGGGTGAATATGTTAAAAATGTTTACGGCGAAGAAAAAGATTACCACGTTCTTTATTACGGGGAAATTCTTTCTTGTCTTGTAAATGAATAAAATTAAAACGGGTTGATCAATTAGATCAACCCGTTTTTTAAATATTTTAAATTTGATTTATTTCATTTTAGAATAAGTCAAGTCGCTTGAGCTTGGTTGTTCTAAGGTAACAACCTCGTCAGCTTCTTCATTTGGAATACCGAGAGCGATTGGTTTATACAATCTGTTGTAGTACTCGGTAACCATTCTGTCAGAGTGGAAATATGCTTCAGATGTTCTGACCGCCTGACGCATTAATTGCGACCATCTTGGCTTTTCTTCATAGTATGTTGGAAGAATTTTATTCTCAACGATGTCCATTAAGCATTCATAATCTTTCCAGTGTCTTTCTTCCCAAGGAATATCATCATCAAGTCCCGGATAAGTTATGGTAAATCCGTTGATATCATGGAATGTGCCTTCTACTGTCCAACCGTCAAATGTTGAAAGATGAAGAGCACCGTTCATATTAGCTGACATCCCGGAAGTACCTGATGCTTCGAAAGGTCTTAACGGTGTATTTAACCATATATCGCTGCCTTTTTTAAGAAGAGCACTGAGTTCAAGCTCATAATTTGGAAGAACAACCACGTTAGGAAGTTCGTATGACTGTTTAAGAATGTTATTGAACATATCACGACCAAGAGTATCAGCAGGGTGGAATTTGCCTGCAAATATAATTTGAATTTTACCTTCTTTAAGAAGTTTGGAGATACGTTCTCTATCCATTAATATCATCCAAGCTCTTTTGTAATCAGCAAATCTTCTTGCCCATGTGATTGTAAGTACATTAGGATCAAAACGTTTGCCTGTTGTACCTGCAACATATTTAAAGAGTTCTTTTTTCATTTCTGTTTTAACATCAAGAATATCTTGATAGTTGGAAGATTTTTCAGCTTTAGGGATTCTGCGATCTTGCCAGTAATGAAGATTTACAGCATTTGTAATGGCTATAATAGGACATCTGTCTTCAACATAATCCCACATTTTATTTGAAACAAGACCGTGAAGCTGTGAAACAGCATTTGCAAGTCTGCTCATTTTTAATGCTGCAACGGTAAGAGAGAAATTCTCGCCACCTAATTGAACAGCTTTTTCTCTGGAAGTTCCTGCAAAGAAACCACCATCTTTTAATGTATCAACCCAGTGAACTTCATTTCCTGCTGAAACAGGTGTATGGGTAGTAAATACTGTTTTTTCTCTAACTTTAGCCAAATCGCCGTTAAATTCTCTTAAAAGTTCGAATGCTGCAGGCAATGCATGACCTTCGTTCATATGAATCATATCAAAGTCGTATTGTGCCTGCCTAAGAACTCTTACGCCTGCTATACCAAGTACAGTTTCTTGAGCTATACGGGTTCTTTCATCACCATCATAGAGTTTATGAGTAATAGCTCTGTCTTCAGGAGCATTTTCAGGAAGATCTGTAGATAATAAATATATAGGACATGTTCCAAAAATTTCCGGCTCAAGCCTAAAAGCTTTAACTTTAACTGTTCTTCCATAAATTTCAACATCAACAGTGATGCCTGTGTCTGTCAAAAAGTCATAGTATTTTCTAACATAAGCTATTTCAACAGTACCTTCACTGTTAATCCTTTGATCATAGTATCCAAACGACCATAATATGGTAACACCTACCATCGGAACTCCAAGATAGCCTGCTGATTGCATATGGCTTCCTGCCAAAAATCCAAGACCACCGGAATATATGCTTAATGTTTGGTCGATCGCCATTTCCATTGAGAAGTATGCTACTTTTGGTAATGTCATTGCTATTCTTACCCTTTAATTAAATTATCTTAACAATTCCCCATATAGAGGTTAAATTTAAACACATCGTAAAGTTTAAATTAAGTTAATTTAATTTTTATGTCAACTATATTAAGTAATTGTTGCTTTAAATATTTATTACCTCAATTTGATTATAGCAAATTTCGGTAAATTTTTCTTATATAGCGAGCAGTAAATAAATATAGTCTATAAAAATATATTATTAACTTTTTTTAATATTAATTTCTTTACATTGAATTTATTATTAATAAAGATTATACATAATAACAAGTGTTTTGCAAATAATTTAGGGGATAACGTTCTTCAGCAGCTAAAATCTGCTTTTAAATTCAAAATTTTTATATTAATTATTGTTTAAGGGCATGCTTTTGGATTTATTTACAAATGAAATAATTTTCTATTTATAGTATTATTTAACTCGCAATGATGGTTTTGTTTTGATTGCAAAGTATTATAAATAAAGGAAAATCATAAAAATGACCCAGATAGAATCAGCAAAAAGAAATGAATTGACTCCTGAAATGCAGGCTATATTAAAAAAAGAAGAGATCTCTTCTGAAGAACTTATTAATAAAGTTGCGGAAGGAAAAATTGTAATATTAAAAAACATTAACCACGAAAATGTTATTCCGACAGCTGTAGGAGAAGGTCTTTCAATAAAAATAAATGCTAATTTGGGAACATCTAACCAGAGAAGCTGTCTTGAAGAAGAATTAATTAAACTGGATATGGCGGAAAAAACCGGCGCTGATGCTATAATGGATCTTTCTACCGGTCAAAATATAAGTAAAACAAGAAAAGCAATTATAGCAAGAGCAAAAGTTCCTATTGGTACTGTTCCTGTTTATCAGGCATCAGTTGAATCAATAAGAGAAAAAGAATCAATCCTTAATTTAGATAAAGATACTTTATTTTCAGTAATAGAAGAGCAATGCAGAGATGGTGTAGACTTTATAACTGTTCACTGCGGAGTCACAAAAGCTGTTGTTAATGCCCTAAAAGAACAGGGAAGAACTACAGGAATAGTTAGTCGTGGTGGATCAATGCATGCAGCCTGGATTTCAGGACACAAAAAAGAGAACCCGCTTTATGAATACTATGATGAACTTCTTGAAATAGTAAAACCCTATGATGTAACGCTTTCATTGGGTGACGGGCTTAGGCCGGGTTGTGGTTCCGATGCAGGCGACAGGGCTCAGGTTATGGAAACCATTGTCCTTGCTGAACTTGTGAATAGAGCAAGAAAAGCCGGCGTTCAATCAATGGTGGAAGGTCCTGGACATGTACCTCTTAATCTTGTCGCAGGTATGATTCAAACAATAAAAACACTTACACAGGGAGCTCCTTTATATGTTCTAGGACCGCTAGTAACTGATATAGCCCCAGGATATGATCATATAACTTCCGCTATAGGCGGAACAATGGCAGCTATGTCTGGTGCTGATTTTCTTTGTTATGTTACACCGAGCGAACATCTTGGCTTGCCAAATTTAGAGCAGGTAAGACAAGGAGTAATTGCTTGTAAAATTGCAGCCCACGCTGCTGATGTTGCAAATGGAAGAAAAAGTGCCATAGAACGTGATCGTCAGATGTCTATTGCAAGAATGAATCTCGATTGGTCAAAGCAGGCTGAATATGCCATAGATAAAGATATTTTTGAAAAAATTGATGATGGCGCTCCATGTACAATGTGTGGTGAATATTGCAGCATGAAGCTTGTTAAACAATATTTGTAAAATTAAGGTAAAAATCTGGGTTATTTAATAAGTTTGTGATATCTTAATTAACTAAATAGTATAAGGTTATAATTTACTGATAAACATAAAAGGATAAATGAATATGGCTGGACAATTTGAACTAGGCTCCAAACACATTGAATGCATGAAGCTTGCAAACCAAAACATATCTGAAATTCAAGATACAAATACTAAAGAAATAGCAAAAAAAATGCTAGCAAAAACTTATGGATTTCTTCCTTCAGAAAGTCATGTTTATGACGATTATCTAGGATTAACAGTGGCAATGGAAGAAATTGCAAAAGTAAACTCGGGCGTAGCTTCAGTATTGGCTGATCAGGTTATATTAAGAGAAATAGTTAAAGCTTATGGAAATAATAATGCTAATACTGTTTTAAGTTCTAAAGAAACAATAGGAATTTTATGTTCCGAATCAGGTTTAGCTTCAATAAGTAATATTTCTACAAAAGCAGTTAGAAATAATGGACAGTGGACAATTAAAGGTACAAAGCAAATTAGTAATGAACAGCTTTTATCTGAAAATTATCTTGTTTTTGCGCAAGATGAAGAAGGTTTAATAAGATTATTTGTTATTCCGGAAGATCAAATAACTATTGATATTGTTAATAAGAATATTGCTTCAACAAAAATTTCATTAAGTCACGCGGTTATTGATTTAACTGTTGGTGACAATGCACATATTGGTGTAATAAATGATGAATTTGAATATGTTCAAACAGTAGCAAGAACTCTTGTGGCTGCAACATCAGTTGGAATTGCTCATAGTGCTTTAATTACCAGTATAGGCGTTGCAAAAGAAGTCAGAAATGACGATGGACAAGCAATTTCTTCAAGTCAGAATATGCAATTTACTCTTGCTGATATGTTCGCGGAAATTGAAGCTTCAAGAATGCTTACATATTTTAGTGCTAATTCAATTGACGAAAATAAAGCAAATATTAAATTAGCTACAATGGCAAAAGTTAAAGCTTCTGATATAGCTGCAAAATCTTCAGTTGATGTATTGCATATATTAGGAAATATCGGTTATCTTTCTAACATAGATTTTGCGAACGTTGTTTTGAGAGCTGTTGATAATCAAGTAAAAGGCGGAACCAACAGAACTCAAATGGCTAAAATTTATCAGTATATGTTAGCAAAAAAATAAATTATAATGTTTAAGATCAAAATAATGATATAATATTTTTGTTAAAACGAGGCTGTTAATCAGCCTCGTTTTAAATCTGAATTGTTTATATCAATAAATTTTATAAAATTTTACTCAAAATGAATGATCCAAAATGATTATGTCAATTATAAAATTGTAAATACGGAATATTGTGAAAAATATTTGTATTAATATGAATAAAAATTGAAAGGATAAATATATGAAACTACATTGGCAAATTTTAGTAGCGTTAGGACTTGGAATAAAACGAAACTGGCACATTTTCCTTGCTTTATTAGGCGGTGTAGTCGCTGGTATTTTCTTTCCGTTTCAAGCTGGAGAGCCAACGGCGTTCCATGATTTTATGTTTCTTATAGGTCAGGGATTTATAAGACTTATTCAAATGGTTGTAATTCCTCTTGTTGTCAGTGCAATTATAGTCGGAATTGCAAGTATGGGTGACAGCAAACAACTTGGTAAAATCGGTTTAAAAATGGTTTTATATTATAGCTTTGTTACAGTTACTGCTGTTGTTATAGGTCTTTCGATGGCGTTTATAATAAAACCAGGTGAAAGTTTGCAGCCGCTAATTAATAAACAAGAACAAGCTGCAGTTCAAGAAAAAGTTGCAGCGGTTGAGAATAATAAATCAAATGTTTCAAATCTCATTTTAAATATGCTACCAGGGTCATCTTTGACAAATCCTGAGGCTGATAATCAATCAGAAACAAAATTAGTTCAGGTTATAATTGCCGTAATTATTTTTGGTTGTGCATTTGCATTTATAGGCGATATAAACAGACCTGTTGTTTCTTTCTTTGAATCTGTTTTTGCTGCGACAATGAAGGTAACAGATTGGTTGATGGTTGTAGCAATGCCCGGTATATTTTCGTTGACTTTTTATGCTGTTGCAAAAGGCGGATTTGAAACAATTAAAGAACTTTGGGTGTATGTAGTCGCTGTATTGTTAGGATTAGCAATACAATTATTTGTAACATATCCTTTAATACTAAAACTATTCAGTAAAATAAAAACTACCGCTTTATATTCAGCAGTAGCAGAGGCAATGATGGTTGCTTTCGGAACAGCAAGCAGCTCTGCTACATTGCCTGTAACAATCGCATGTTGTGAAAGAAGAGCAGGCATCTCAAGCAAAATTTGCAGTTTTGTTCTTCCGTTAGGAGCAACAATGAATATGGACGGAACAGCTTTGTTCCAATCGTTGGCTGTTGTTTGTATAGCGCAGGCTTATGATGTTCATTTAAGCTTTTTAAGCATAATACTTATCGGAGTACTTTCAATTATTGCTTCCAGCGCTTCAGCAGGAATTCCAAGTGCGGGATTAATTACACTAGCACTTATCGTACAAGGAAGTTTAGGGCTTTCAATTGAGCAGGTTGCACCTATTTATGTTTTAATATTTGCGATAGATCGTATTCTTGATATGTTCAGAACAGTAGTAAACGTCACAAGCGATACTGTAGTTGCTTCAATAATAGCTTCCGGCGAAGGTGAACTTGATTACGATTTGCTAGGAAATCAGGAAGTCTGGAAAGAAGTGGTGTAAATGGCTAAAGTAGCGATAATTATTCCTGCAAGATACGCATCAACAAGATTACCCGGAAAACCTCTTATAAAAATCCACGATAAAACAATTATTCAATGGGTTTATGAAAGAGCGTGTCAGTCAAAACTAGCGCAGGAAGTAATAGTCGCTACAGATGATGAAAGAATATATCAGTCAGTAAAGGAATTTGGCGGTCAGGTAAATATGACCGCTTCTTCTCATCAAAGCGGCAGCGATAGAATTGCTGAAATTGCAAAAGAAAATCAAGAAATGGAAATTATTGTTAATGTTCAGGGGGATGAACCTTTAATTACGCCTGAAAGCATTGATGGTGCTATAAACGCATTAATTTCTGACAATAACGCAGATATTTCGACTTTGATAAGAGAAATAACAGACAAAGATGAGATTTTAAATCACAATATTGTAAAAGTTGTAACTGATAATTCAGGGAAAGCTCTTTATTTTTCGCGCGCGGTTATTCCCTACGAAAGAGAATCAAGACAGACAAAATTTTATGCGCATATAGGGCTTTATGCTTACAGACGTGAATCTTTGCTTAAAATGACACAACTTGAGCAAACGAATCTTGAAAAAGCAGAATGTCTTGAGCAGTTAAGAGCTTTACAAAGCGGAATGTCAATAAAAACAGTTGTGGTTGATTATAAACCCATCGGAATTGACACACCTGAAGATGTGGAAGAATTTAAGCGTTATTTACAGTCAAAATTATATTAATTAAAAAGAGGACTTAATTAAGTCCTCTTTTTATATTTATTTCTTTTTAACTTCAACCAACTTTAGGTAAAGTTCTTGAAGCTGTTCTTCGGAAGCATTTGCAGGGGCATCTGTCATTAAACATTTTGCCTGACTGTTTTTGGGGAATGCAATCACTTCTCTGATAGAACTTGACTTGGCAAGCATTGCTACAAGTCTGTCTAATCCAAGGGCAATTCCGCCGTGAGGAGGTGTTCCGTATTTGAATGAATTTATCATAAATCCGAATTTTTCTTGAGTTTCCTCATCTGACATTCCCATCAGTCCGAAAACTTTTTTCTGAAGCTCTGAATTGTGAATTCTTATACTTCCGCCGCCTAACTCAGTTCCGTTATATATTATGTCGTAGGCTAAAGCGCGGCATTTTCCGGGATCTGATTCTAATGAATCAATATCTTCCGGATTTGGAGAAGTAAACGGATGGTGAACAGCGACAAATCTATTTGCTTGCTCATCTTTTTCAAACATCGGGAAGTCCATAACCCATAGTAAATTATGTTTTGATTCGTCAATCAGGTTTAATTTTTCGCCAAAGTGCAGTCTTAATCTTCCTAAAACGTCAAAAACGATTTTATTATTGTCAGCAACGAGGAAAACAACATCTCCGGGATTTGCATTAGCTCTTTTTTGAATTGCAGCGGATTCTTCATCGTTTATAAATTTTAATATTGGAGATTTGATTGTTCCGTCAAGACCATAAGTTATCCACGCAAGACCTTTTGCACCAAAAGAAACTGCGAGGTTTCTTATATCATCCATATCTTTACGGCTGTATCCTGCGATTCCTTCAACACGAAGAGCTCTTACGGCACCGCCTTGTTTTACCTGATCGGCAAAAGCTTCAAAAGAACTTTTTTCCATAATATCGCTCAGGTCAAAAAGCTTAAGGTCAAATCTGGTGTCAGGCTTGTCTGAACCATAATTTCCCATAGCTTCTTTATGTGTTAATCTTGTGAACGGTGCTTGAACTTCAATTCCTGCAGCTTTAAAAGACTCAACAACAAGACCTTCTGTGACTGAAATAATATCTTCCTGATCAACAAAAGACATTTCTATATCGACCTGAGTGAATTCAGGCTGTCTATCTGCTCTAAGATCTTCATCCCGGAAACATTTTGCGATTTGGTAATATCTTTCAATTCCGCCCACCATTAATAATTGTTTAAAGATTTGCGGTGATTGAGGCAATGCATAGAATTTGTTCGGTTGAACACGGCTGGGAACAAGGTAATCTCTTGCGCCTTCCGGTGTAGTTTTTATTAATATCGGGGTTTCTACTTCTACAAAATCGTGAGAGTTCATATAATTTCTGATGTTTGTAGTGATTTTATGCCTTAAAAGTATATTGTTAAGGACTTTAGGTCTTCTAAGGTCGAGGT
>MFRJ01000133.1:3250-9283 GCA_001784535.1 Candidatus Melainabacteria bacterium GWA2_34_9 | reverse complement strand
TTTATTACATATTCACTTTTTAATTGTTGAAAAATCTTGTGAATATCAGTATTTTTAATCGGATCCGCGACGATTTGAATTATTCCGCTCCTGTCTCTTAGTTCCACGAAAATAATTCCGCCGAGATCTCTTACGTTTGAAACCCAGCCTGCTAAATGAACTTTAGTGTTAATATCTTTTTCGGAAAGTTTTGCGCACCAGTGGGTTTTCAATTTTGAAGTTTCTATATTTTGCATAATATTACTCATCACCATTATCTCTTTCGATATTTATCCTGTTCTTTATTCTTTTCTACCATAATTATAGGCTTCTGGTCAATTCTAATGCTTAATCATCCTGTTCAATTTCAAGATGTGACTGAAAGTCAAAAGGCTTGTCTTCAATTTTTTCGTATATATACGCAGCAATCATTGCAGAAATTGCATTAAAAGGAGCACTTATAACCAGAGCCACAAAAAATAACATAATAATTGAAATTATAAAACTATAGCTTAAATCAGTGAAAGACAGAGTTTGTTTGTAGTGTCTTGTGAACAATTCGATAATATAGTTGATAGGAAGAAATACAGTCGCAGCGGTTATTAAAGAAATAAAACCGGATACTGCTCCAATAAGAGCTCCATCTTGAATTGTTAATATTCCAACAATCTGGTTCTTCTTTAGATAGATAATTATTCCGGCTCCTGCGAGAATAAATAGCGCAAATATAACGAGGAATTTTAATAATAAGAAATTAATTAAAAATAAAACTCCTGCTGCTAAACCAGCTATAGCACTTAATATAACTGTAGTTTTTAAAATATTTCCCATTAAACTTTCTCCAATTCCGGCAATAAATTTAAACATAATAAAATAATACCAGCAGATTGGATTTTATGCATAAAAAATAAATTTAGAAATTCAGACTGGCAAAACCATAAGCAGAGTAAGGCAAGTTACCTTTTTTAAATGTAAATTTTATAAGCTCTGTTTCAATTTTGTTTTGCTTTTCCCAAATTAAACTGTTCATCCTTTTTAAATTTTCTTTGTCCATATTTAATACTGTAATCAATGCTGCCATTTCATTATCAGGAGCAAAATATATGTTTGTGTAATTTTTAAGCGAATTATACCGGGAAATTATATGGTCTTCTGTTTCTGAAATAATTGTTTGAGTTTTTTGAAGCAATGCTACATTTGAGTATTCAGATTCATTTTTCTGACATTTAGCAATATCAGGTCTCTTTTTGCTGATTGAAGCTTCGCAGCTTATGATTTTCTTAAGATGCGCAACACCAAAATCAACTGTATCATTTGTGAAAATATGTGAATATGTTTTTAACTCTTCAAGAAGATATTTTAATTGGGTGTCTCCATAAGAACTTGTTTCATACCCCGCATATAATTTTATAAAAGTATTTTCTCTAAGACATTCGCTGTGAGAATTTTTTGTCAATTTGAAATTAAAGTCTTTATATCCGTTTATGCTGCCTGTTTTGTAAACAAATAAATCGTGTCTGCTTAACAATGTTTCGCAGGAAAAATTAATATTATTTATTTCTAGCGTTTGTTCTTGAATATCAATATCTGTAAGAAAATTATCAAGAAGTATTTCAAAAATTTTATTTTGATAATGAAACTCTCTTGTGCTGCGGCTTTTTTCATCTTGAACAAAAGATAATTCATTTTCTATAATATTTAGTTCTTTTTCTACTTTTTCATTAAATTTATCCTGATTTTCTTTAATATAGTTGTATAAAAGAACTTTTTGAAAAATATTTTTCAAGTATTTATCGGGAATAACAGGCTTATTGATGTTATTTTTTTGAAAATATTTATAATTAGAAACCTGTTTTAAATGAATATCTTCTATCCAGTATTGGCTAACGGCTTCAAAAAAACCGTCATTTACAAGATTTTTTTTATTAAGCCATTTAGAAACATTTTCATAACCATTTTCTCGTGTAAATTTAATATATTCTTGATAATATCCAATCAGCAAAAGTACATCTTGCAGTTTTTTCTCATTTATTACATACAAATTGCCTTCAAATATTATTGGCTGAAGAAAAAATTTTTTTTCTTCAGCAATATTTACCGGTGTGTGTATATGGCAATAAATATTGGTCATATTTGATTTATACCTGATTCTGTATAGTACTTTATAAACTTAAGTGAATATGTATTTTTTAATTAATATGTACATCAATATATTATAATTAACTTATTGTTTATTGGAACTAATATATTTTCGGTTTTTCTTTTTTTAGAGTTTTAATTTATATTTGCAATTAAAATTTTAAATTTAATAAAAGTTAAAAAATATGTCCGATCGGATATTTTATTGTTTAGTTGTCAGCAATATTTTATATACAAGGATTAATTCAGTTTGGTATATTAAGATTTTATCCAGATTAATGAAGTTGAGTATTTAATTTAAGCTTAGCTGTTCTATAATGTAATTAATATAAATGCTAGTAATGGAGTAAATTTTAAATGTTAATTGTAATGAAACCTAGTGTTTCAGAAGCAGATATTCAACAAGTAGTAGGACTTCTAGAGGCTAAAGGTTTTGATGCTCATGTTTCAAAGGGTGAAATAAATACAGTTATTGGTGCAGTGGGCGGAAAAGTTATCGATAAAAGAGGTATTGAACTTTTAGAAAGCGTGCAGGAAGTAATTAAGATAACATCAAGCTATAAACTTGCTAGCCGTGCTTTTCAAAGAGAGGATACAATAATAAAAATCGGAACTGCCCAATTCGGTGGTGCTGAACTTGCTGTAATAGCAGGTCCTTGCGCAGTTGAATCGCTTGAACAGCTTGAACTTATTGCCGATAAATTGAGTAAATGCGGGGTTAAATTTTTAAGAGGCGGTGCATTTAAACCGAGAACATCTCCTTATGCTTTTCAGGGATTGGGAGAAGAAGGTCTTAAATATTTAAGACAGGTAGCTGATAAATACAATATGTATGTTGTTTCAGAAATTATGGATATTTCACAAATTTCTATGATGATTAAATATGTTGATGTGTTTCAGGTTGGCGCAAGAAATATGCAAAATTTCAATCTTCTTAAAGAACTTGGTTATGTAAATAAGCCTGTTCTTCTAAAAAGAGGACTTTCAGCTACAATTGATGAGCTTTTAATGTCGGCAGAATATATTATGTCAGGTGGTAATAGAGAAATAATTCTTTGTGAAAGGGGAATTAGAACTTTTGAAACAGCAACAAGAAATACCCTTGATCTTTCCGCAATTCCTGTTATAAAAAAGCTTAGTCACCTGCCTATTATTGTAGATCCTAGCCATGGAACAGGGTTAAGAGATAAAGTTGCTCCTATGTCGAGGGCTGCAATCGCAGCAGGAGCTGACGGAATAACTGTAGAAGTTCATGGCTGTCCTGATGAAGCACTTTGTGACGGGGCTCAATCTTTATATCCAGAGCAATTTGAAATATTGTTCAATGAATTAAAATGCATCGCACCTATTTTGGGCAGAAGTCTTTAAATTATTTTTTGCATAAAAGAGAGGAAGTTTGAATTTTCAAACTTCCTCTTTGACTTAGATTATGGACGATACTCCTACTATCTAGCTAGGATGTAATATCTAAGATGGGTTTATTTCTTAAATTAAGCTTAATGCTACTTGAGGTGCTTGGTTAGCTTGAGCCAGCAATTGAGCAGAAGCTTGTTGTAATATTTGGTTTTTCGTTAATGACGCAGCTTCTTTTGAAACATCTACGTCTCTGATTCTGGATTCGGAAGCTGACATGTTTTCATACTTGATTGATAAACTTTGAATAGCTGAATCTAATCTGTTTTGTATCGAACCGATTGTTGATCTTCTTTCAGATACATCAGAAATTGCCGTATCAATTGTATCAATGTACGCTGAAGCAGCTGAAGCGGTTGCGAATGTTGTACCTAATGTAATGGAAACGCCTAATGCTGAAGCATCAGCGGCACCAAGAGGATTGACAGTACCTGTTGATACATTAATAGCATTTGTACTAGAACCGGAGTTTGCACCAATTTGAAGGCTAAGACTGCTGGCACTGCCGTCTAAAAGTCCGATAGTGTTGAATTTGGATGCTGATGACAATCTTGTGATTTCATCTAAACGTTGTTGAACTTCTGATTCGATAGCTGTTCTTTCACTACTTCCGTTTGTATCGTTAGCAGCTTGTACAGCAAGGTCTCTGATTCTTTGAAGGTTGTCTTGAATAATACCAAGGTCGCCTTCAGCTGTTTGTAAGAGGTTTACGCCTGCTTGTGCGTTTTGAGAAGCTATTTGTGAACCTCTTGCCTGCGATCTTAAGCTTTCAGAAATTGTTAAACCTGCAGCATCATCTGCAGCTTTGTTAATTCTTGATCCTGTTGACAATCTTTGAAGTGATTTTCCGATTTCTGTTGTTGAAGTACCTAAACTTCTTTGAACTAAAATTGAATTTACGTTTGTGTTTACTACAATACCCATAGATAGATTCTCCTTATCTTTCCTAAATTACGTCCATGTCGTTCTAAGTCATTTAGAACTTTACATTTCTTAGTAAATTTATATTAAGCTTTATTAAGCTTTGTTAACATTCATATAAAGTTAGAAGTTTCTCTAACCAAAGTTGGAGAAACTTCTTTTTTAATGAATGAATTTAATTTTGGTAGTTAAGAATAAGTATTGCTGAAATTGTTCTCACACAGGGTTTCTGATGCTTTGTAAGAACTTCTTGCAAGTGGAGAAGAAATAGGATATTTTATACCGATTTTTATTGCGACAAGTTTTAAATTTTCAAATTCTTGAGGTGTGTAATATTTTTCAACTTTCAAATGATTTTTAGTAGGCTGAATATATTGTCCTATTGTGACGATATCGCAATTATGTTTCTTTAGGTCACATAAAAGTTTCGTAATCTCTTCATAGGTTTCTCCAAGACCTACCATAAAACCTGATTTAGTGTAAATTTCTGGAGAATGTTCTTTTATATATGATAAAAATTCAAGAGATCTTTCATAATCGGCTTGAGGTCTTGCAATAGGGTAAAGTCTTTTTATGGTTTCAATATTATGATTAAACACATCAGGTTTTGACTGAATTACTTTATTTATAGCGGTCTTATTCCCTTGAAAATCAGGAGTTAAAACTTCAATTTTTACTTCAGGCGTAAGTTTTTTTATTTCCAAAATTGTATTTGCAAAGTGCTCTGAGCCTTCATCATTCAGATCATCTCTGGTTACGGAAGTTATTACTGCATATTTTAAATTCAATTCTTTAATCGCTTTTGCAACTTGTGACGGTTCTTCAAAATTTATTGGTTCCGGTCTGCCTGTTTCGCAGCTGCAAAAACGACAGTTTCTTGTGCAAATTTTGCCGAGAATCATAAAAGTTGCGGTGTTTTTAGCGTAACATTCCCCTTTGTTCGGACATCTTGCGCTGTCACAAACTGTATTAAGATTGTGTTTTTTCAAAATTCTTCTGACAAATTTTGTTTTTTCTGTGTCAATTATTCCTCTTTTAATCCAATCGGGAAGACGTTGGTGCATAAAAAATGTCCTGCTATTTTGATGGAGGTAAATGTAAAGCTTTATTTTCGATTCCTAAAAAGGCTTCATATAAGGCTTCTGAATGAGTCGGGTGGGCAAAAATTGTTTCCTGAAGCTGTTTGACAGTTAACCCGTTATTTATTGAAATTGCTGCCTGCTGAATCAAGTCCGAGCCGTGATCTGCAACAATATGAACTCCAAGAATATTTTCGCCATCAGAAGAAGAAAGAACTTTTATGAAACCTTCTAACTCATCTTCTATAAAATATTTTCCTGCCGCACTTACGGGGAAGGTACTGGTCTTATAATCAATTTTTTTTCTTATAAGATCTTCTTCTCTTAAACCTACAGAACATAATTCGGGGTTTCCGTAAATAATATGCGGAATGGCTTCGTAATTAATATTTGCCTGTTTGTTTATAAGAAGGTGTTCTGCAGCCGCTACCCCTTGATGAGATGCTGTATGAGCAAGTGGTACAAGCCCTGTAACATCACCAATAGCATAAATATTTTCTAT
>MFRJ01000133.1:0-3232 GCA_001784535.1 Candidatus Melainabacteria bacterium GWA2_34_9 | reverse complement strand
AACTATTTCAGGCTGGAGTTCCTGTCCGTTTTCAAGTATAACTTTTTTGTTTGCGATGCTTTGTATTTTCGTACCGGTAAGGCATTCAATTTTTTTAATTTTAAAAATTCGCTCCAGTCTTTCTGAAATGCTTTTGTCGCACATTGGAACAAGGGTTGAAGCCATTTCAATCAGAGTAATTTTTGAACCAAAAATTTCAAAAATCCTTGTCCATTCAATGCCGCTTGGACCTGTACCTACTATCAAAACTGATTCGGGAATTTTTTCAAGTTTTATAATGTCATTTGTATCAAGAATAAAATCATGGTCAATTTGTAAGCCTGACAGAGAAGTTGGTCTTGAGCCTGTTGCAATTATAAGGTTTTTAAATTCTATGTAAATGTCTTCGGAATTATTTTTGATAACTTTTAATTTATTTTGGTTTTCAATGCAGCCTTCTCCCAAAATAACATCTATTTTATTGCTTTTTATTAGTTGTGTGAGGCTTTTCCTCATTTTTTCAACAACGAACCATTTCCTTTCGGAAACTTTTTGGTAGTCAAAACTTAAATTTTCTATATTAATACCAAATTTTGAGAATTTTTTTGCGGAATTATATTTGTCAGCGCAGGTTAAAGTTGCTTTTGAAGGAATACATCCCCAGTTAAGGCATGTCCCTCCTAAATTATCATTCTCTATAAGTACAACTTTTGCTCCGAGTTGTGCTGCACGAATTGCTGCAACGTAACCTCCCGGTCCCGCTCCTATTACGGCTACATCATAAATCATTTATTAACTCCCAATAATTCTATATTTTGATTTTAACATGCTAAAACTATCAAAAATATTGAATTATTAGTGAGCCTTTTAATATAATTTCAAGTTACTTCTATTATATTTCTTCTTATAAATTATTAATTTTAGTTCTGCTGTAATTTTATTTCAAAAACAAATTATATAAAGACTTTATGTAAGATTTCTTAATAATTTACTTGTTATAGATTTATATGTTAATTAAAAATAATATAAATCATATATTGTATGATTTATATTCAGGGATAGCATAAATCATTTATTGAAATGATATTTATATTAAAAATTCAAATTAAAATATAAATAAATTAACATATTAACTTTAAACATTGACTTAATAATTCTACGGATATAAATTTATATATATTATAGAAATTTTTTTGAATCAAAATAAAAAATAATAATTTGGTTTTAAATAGATTAAATAATGATTATAGTAGATAGAAGGCAAAAGCAATGAATTATCTTGGAAAATATTTGAAGAAAAAATTGAAAGAATTAAAAGTTTCAGAAAGAGAAATTTCTGCAAAATGCGGTATAAGTCATTCTTATTTGAATCAATTAATTAAAGGCGTTAACCCAAGCACTAAAAAAAATATAAGTCCTACTCTTATAACTTTTGAAAAATTATCCATTGGCTTAGGTGTTTCTGTAGAATTTCTTCAAAAAGTAGCACGTGGCATTATACTTGAAGACGAATATTTTGCAGTAGAAAAAAAAGCTGTAACTGATAAATTTTTAGATTCAGAAAATAAAAATATATCGCCTGATTTATTAAAACAAATTCATGATTTTCAAAATTTCATATCAATTGTAGGTCTTGATAATAAAACAAGATCAGAAAATGAATGGACAGAATTGATTTATGAATTAAAATCTTTAATCGGCAAACACATGCAAGAACGAGGATAAGATTTCATAACAGCTTTTAACAACAATAGTTGTTAAAAAATTTCCCTGTCACTCTTATACGGTAAGGAATAAAAACCTTTCCGTATTTTTTTATTATTTAAATTTTTTAGCTTTAAAAATATTTCAAATGTAAACTTTTCGAAATATTTTTGTGTTAAAAATAAAAAATATAGCAATTTTATATACGATATGGTTTTTATTTATATACAGAGTGAAAAAATTATAGAATTGAATTTTTTTGCAACACAGTACTTTATAAGTAAATAAAAATGAATATATAGGAGATTCGGTATGAACTTCAATTCGGGGTATAACTACGCACAGCCATCATTAATAGGGACTCTCGTATTTCCCGGAAGACAGTCTGTATTGCCTGCATCTACTGTTCCTGAATACGCTGCTCAGGCTTATCCATTATTAAATTATTCCAGCTCCGCTCATCAAATGGTAAGTGCTTTGGGTGATGACAAATTGGGTAAATATTTGAATTTTGCTAATTTTAATCCAGATGCAGTATATAAAAACAGTGCTTATTCTTATAATAATCCATACAGCAATAATACTTATAACAATAATTCATACAGTAATAATTCAATAATTAATATAATTTTAAATTTTATAAATGTTCAAAATCCAAAATCATCTTATACTAATGTAATTGAGACTAAAGCACCTGAAGTAGCTGAACCCGATCCAACTACTTCAACAAATACGGGCAACGGACTATCATTTTTTGATCCGAAACCTTTATCAGATCCGTTTGGAAATCAGATACCGTTTAATTATGCAGCAACTCAATTCGGGTTATTCGGTAATTATTACGGAACTCAAAGTATAGTAAGCAGATATGTTGCTGATGTAATGCCAACAGATAAAGATGCTCCCGGCTATACTTGGAAGTATACTGTACCTGGGCAATATTCAATACCTGCGCCTGCTGGGTCAACAACAACTACAACATCAACAACTACGACTACAACAAGTACAACTTCTGCTACTGCCAATACAAATAATGCATTATCATTATTTGATCCAAAACCGCTGTCAGATCCTTTTGGAAACCAGATACCTTTTAATAATGCTGCGATTCAATTTGGATTATTCGGAAATGTCCACGGCGTAAACAGTATCTTAAGCAGATATGTTGCTGATGTAATGCCAACAGATAAAGATGCCCCTGGTTATACTTGGAAATATACTGTTCCTGGGGGTTAATAACTAAATTAAATAATTAGACTTTGGAAATTTCCTTAAAGCTTCTTCTAATGTTTCAACGAAAAAAATTTGGTGCATTGAATTAGAGCTTCTGTAACTTTGAAGTGCCTCCGCAAAAATAGACAAAAAGATAGGTAGAAATATACATTTATTTAATTATTGAACATGGGGAAATACACTTTTTGGATTATCTATTTTTTCAATAAATTGATAAAATTATTTTATATGTATATCTCTTATATCCTTAAGTAAAAACGGAGAATGAACGAATGGATAATAAAGTTGATGAAGAACAATTGTATTCAAGGACAAA
>MFRJ01000132.1:14121-17345 GCA_001784535.1 Candidatus Melainabacteria bacterium GWA2_34_9 | reverse complement strand
GGATCTTTCTGAATATAATATTGACGAGCTTGAGGATTTTTGGAAACAAGCCAAAGAAAATCTTAAAAACATTAAAAATTAAAATCAAACAAGTCTTTAACTTCAACATCTAAAGCATTTGCCAGTATTTTAATGGTTTTAATTGTAACATTTGCTTCTGCACGTTCAATTTGACCAATATAATTATAATTTAATCCAGCGATCTCAGCCAATTTCATCTGGGATAGCTTTCTTTCTTTTCTGATATAGCTTAATTTACAGCCAAATCTTTTTTCAAGGTTAAAATTCTTATCCATAACCAGTTAATTTTAACCTCTTGACAAAGTATTTATCTACCTGTTATTAATAATTAAATACCAGTTAATAACTATTAAAAATAAAAGGTGGATGATTATGTCGAAAGAAGAAATGTCAACAATCACAAATTTGCAAAAAGAAATTTTAATTGAGCATTTAAAAAATATACAGGCAAGATTGAACTCTATTACAGAGGAAACAAGCTTTTTAATGGCTAATTTTAAAGCTATGAATATAATTTTAGAAGATACTAAATAAGGAATAGTTTTTATAGCAGGAGCTGCACCCCTGCACCCGCCTTCATTTTCTTTTGATGCAAAAGAAAACGAAGCAAAAGAAAACTTTAGCCCACACTTAAGCTCCTATATTTTAGGCTTGCTTATGATTTTGGTTTACAGTTGTTTGCCGCCCGTAACTCGGGGACAAGCCCCTCAAACAAGACGGGCTCGACTTCGGAACGCAAGCCGAAATATTACGGAGCTTTCGCTAATGGGCGCCCGACGGTAAAATATTTAAATTGTATAAACCTTTGCAACGGGGGTTTTCAAGGGGGCTTAATGGTGCAGCGATGTTGCCCCCTTGACACGCGTGTCGTGTTTCGTAGTTTTTGACGAACGGGTATAAATGTTATAGCCAATGTTTGAGTCCCCAAAAGGGCGAGTTTTGGCGTGCGTTGAATTTAAGCTTTAATCACCAGTGAGTCTAAAAAACAAGAAACTTAAATTTTAAAGTTTTTTGTTTTGCTTACTTTATATTTTTTCTAAAAAAATAAAAGTAAGACGTTGGCTTTAGACAGCGAAATAAAAAAGCTTTAGCCGGACATATAAATATTTTTATAAAGTTTTGTAAAAACAGGAAGAATAAAAAAAGCAATTTATTATCTTTACATTATTTGTATATTCAGAAGGTTACAAATTTAATTTAAAAAATAAGGAAAATAAAATCATGCAAATTAACAACACAACAAATGCCCACAACAAAAGTTTAGGTTTTCAGGGCGTAAACATTCATAAAGATGTAGCAGAAATCGGTTCGGATTTTGTAAAAGAATTACTAAAAGCAAAGCCGGTGATCGAAAAACGCTATGGAAACAAGGTAAATATTAATGTAACAAGAACTTTTGAAGATATAGGCGGTGATTATAATCGTGTAGATTTAGCGGTTCCTGAAATTATAGTAAATGTAAAAAAACCTATAAGCAAAACAAGAACAAGAGAAAAGGCGCTTCCTCAAACTTGGAAAGATGTACTTCTCGGAAGACCTGTTAAATTTACTGAAGAGAAATATGTAGACAAAATAGAATTGAGTGCTTCTAAAATAGGACAAATCTCTCCGGAAATGAAATGCCAAAGGATTATAACATCAATAAGTAAACTTGTAGAAGAAGCCAGAAGAGATTTACATCAAGATTTAACCCAAAAATATGATTTACGCAAAGCAAAAAGAATTTTAGGGGTAGAAACTTCTCTTAAAAAACCTGAAATTTATATTGATGATTCACATTTTCCTTTGTAAAAACCATAAATAACCCCAATCTCTAATTAACTTGAATTGCTGGTTAGTGAAAAACCGCATGAATCCTAGAAATGTCATTCTGAGGGCTTTAGTCCGAAGAATCTATCCAGCTAGTAGGGTGGGTTTAAATCCACCAATTAATATTTATTTAGTATGTCTAACTGAAGCCAGCCAGTGATTTTTTCTTTCATCTCAAAATCATCGGATGTTCATTTTCTTTGCAGTAAAGAAAATGAAGACGGACAAAGGGTAGCAGACCCTTTTATAAACAAAACAAATACCTCAAAAAATCTGGATTATCCATTCAAAAGTCTGGACTATTTCTGCATCAAAACGCTGTACCTCTTTAATATAACAGGATTTTAAATCACTAACTATATTAACCGTGCATAAAAAAACAACCTGATTTTTAACCGAATGTTATAATGCCAGAGGAACACAATCGGAGGGGAAATCCCCCACAGGAGTACAAGGGAGAGCCGGGCATAAAAAGCCTGCAGGCTTTTTATGCCCGGCTCTCCCTTGGCAGCAAAAATTCAAAATACAGGTTTATATATGATAAAATATTTCCCGGGAGAATAATAATGAAAGTAAAAATAATAGGCGGTGGTTTGGCTGGGTCAGAAGCGGCTTTGCAACTTGCGAAAAATAATATAAATGTCGAATTGTACGAGATGCGTCCTGAAAAAACAACAGGCGCACACCAGACAGATAAATTAGGAGAACTTGTTTGCTCTAACAGCCTTGGCTCGAATGATATAGGGGCAGCAAGCGGATTGTTAAAAGAAGAATTAAGATTACTTGGCTCTTTCCTCATAAAATTTGCCGACGAAAGCAGCGTTCCTGCCGGAAATGCGCTTGCTGTCGACAGAGATATTTTTGCCGAAAAAATCACAAACGCCATAAAATCAAATCCTTATATTAAGGTTATTAATGAAGAAATCACCGAAATTCCTTCGAATTCTCCTGTGATTATTGCCTCAGGACCTTTGACTTCAGAAGGACTGACGAAAGAAATCATTAGCTTTACAGGCGCTGATAACCTGTATTTCTTTGATGCAATTGCGCCAATAGTTGAGAAAGATTCAGTGAATTTTGATAAAGCTTTCTGGGCAAGCCGCTACAATAAAGGCGAAGCGGCTTATATAAACTGCCCAATGAATCAGGAAGAGTACGATAAATTTTATGAAATCCTCACAACTTCCCCAAAAATAGAACTTAAAACATTTGAAAAGGATGCAAAGTTTTTTGAATCCTGCATGCCGATAGAAGTTATGGCTTCAAGAGGAAAAGATACTTTGAGGTTCGGTCCTCTAAAGCCAGTAGGGCTTATTGATGAAAGAACAAATGCGAAAAACTTTGCTGTGGTTCAGCTAAGACAGGATAATAAAGCTGCAACTTTGTATAATTTA
>MFRJ01000132.1:3458-14109 GCA_001784535.1 Candidatus Melainabacteria bacterium GWA2_34_9 | reverse complement strand
ACCAACTTAAAATGGGGAGCCCAAAAAGAGCTTATTCAGAGTATTCCCGGACTTGAAAATGCTTCTATAGTTAGATACGGTGTAATGCACAGAAATACTTTTATTCACAGTCCGTCAGTGCTTGAGCCGACATTGCAGTCAAAAAAAAGACAAGACTTGTTTTTTGCAGGGCAGATAAGCGGCGTTGAAGGTTATACAGAGTCTGTTGCCACAGGACTTCTTTCAGGAATTAATATGGGCAGGCTTATAAACAATGAAAAATTGTTAAAACTGGAACCCGTATCTATTTTAGGAGCTTTAACTTCTTATATCACCTGTCAGGAACACAAGAATTTTCAGCCGATTAATAGCAACTGGGGAATTTTACCTCCTATGGAGCTCGATAAAAAGACCAAAAAAGACAAGAAGCTTAAAAATAAGCTTCTTGCTGACAGGTCTATAGATTTCGTGAAGAATTTAGACTTCCAATCCGAGAAAAATAAAATTTAAAATTTCCGTATAGTTGTTTTTAGAATAAGTTTAGCTTGCACCGCCTGCTCATCACAGCCGCTTCGGCTTTAACTCCCGCTTCGCGGTTAGCAACTAATAACGGTACTTAAAATTTCACCGGGTTTGAAAAGTCTTAAGATGTTAAATGAACTTTGAGTTTTTGCAACTTTGTAGTTGAGGAAGTTGCAGATTTCGTTGTCGTAGTCGTCTCTTTTTGCGATTAAAGAATTTACGCCCACTAGGTCAGAAATTAAGCTTGCATGTTTGATCGCATCATAATTTTTGATTGCGCAATAATTAGCAAATTTTAATAACTGATTTCTGGGTGATTTAATGATAAAGCTTTTATTAAGCTTTTTGTCGATCGCACTATCAATGGCTCGATTTGTTCTGCTACCCATTCAGAACTCCCTTGTTTAAACTACTAACTCATCACAACGGTAAGGCATCTTGATTTAACCAACTTATTCATATTAACCATGTTTTTTACGGGTTTCAACATGGGTTTATTGTTAACTTTTTGGTTTTATGAAAAAATGAGGTTTTCTATATATTTAATATATATTGAGTAAATATGAAGTATGTAAAAACACATCCTTTTGTTACATTTGTTCATTAAATTTCTGATACAAAAGTACCGTCAAAACCCTTTTGTACAAAGATATATTAAGTGTCGTTTATACTCTTTTTTGTTAAGTGAAAAACAAGTGCTTTATATACACTTTATATTAAACGTTTAATATACACTTAAAAAGAAATGTTACGGATTTTTAAATTAATTTTTAAATTCATAAAAACTAAATAAATAGTTTAAAAAACCCTAAAATTTTATTTATCTTTGAAAAAACAAATTTTATCTTCAAAAAAATCAAGCTTTTTAACTATTTTTTAAACAAAAACATCAAAAAGTTGGTTGATTTCTGATATTGCTAAATTATCCCCATGCTTGACCGGTAATAATGATGTTATATAAACATATGTATATATATTTATTGAGACGGATTAAGTAGCTAGTTTAAATTTGAAATATTTTTATTTAAAGAGTAATATATGCTCAAATGGTTATGTTAAATCATTTTAAGGAGGCAAAAAATGGTAAGTGCTACATTTATACCAAGCGGTAAAGAGTTATCAAAAGACGAAATCAAGTCATTGATTACAGAAAACAACGTTAAATTCGTCAGATTACAATTTGTTGACATTAACGGTCAAGTTAAGAATATGGCTGTTCCTGCTGACAAGATTGATAACATCCTTAATAACGAAATTATGTTAGATGGGTCTTCAATTAAAGGTTTTAGAAGTATTGAAACATCAGATATGTATTTCTTTCCTGATAGAAAAACATTCTGTATCCTTCCTTGGAGAGGAAAAGAAGGCTCAAATGTTGCAAGGTTGATTTGTGATATTTATAATCCTGATGGAACACCTTTTGAAGGTTGTCCTAGAACCAATTTAAAAAGAGTTCTTGAAGAAGCAAAAAAACTCGGTTATACAATTAATTTCGGTCCTGAAGCTGAATTTTTTCTTTTCAAAAAAGATGAAAATGGAAGACCAACTTCTGTAACTCATGATGCTGCAGGATATTATGATGTAGGACCTGAGGATCTTGGAGAAGACCTTAGAGCTGAGATGGTTCATACTCTTCAGGATATGGGGTTTGAAATCGAAGCAAGTCACCACGAAGTTGCTGAAGGTCAGCATGAAATTGACTTTAAATACGGCGATGCTTTAACAACAGCTGATAATGTTGTTACTTTTAGAGTTGCTGTTAAATCAATCGCAGCTAAATACGGTTTACATGCAACATTTATGCCAAAACCAATTTTTGGCGTTAATGGTTCAGGTATGCATTGCAACTTCTCTCTTAATAAAGACGGTAAAAATGCTTTCCTTGATGAATCAAAACCATATCAACTTAGCCAGGAAGCTCTCTGGGCAATTGGCGGAGTTCTTAAAAACGTAAGAGGTATTGCTGCTATTACTAATCCTACAGTAAATAGCTATAAACGTTTAGTTCCTGGTTATGAAGCACCTGTTTATCTGGCATGGTCAGCTGCTAACAGAAGCGCTCTTTTAAGAGTTCCTGCAAAACGCGGTCCTGGCACAAGAGTTGAGTTAAGATCACCGGATCCTAGCTGTAATCCATATATGGCTTTCGCTGCAATATTGACAGCAGCTTTAGACGGTATTCAAAATAAAATTGATCCGCCTGCGCCTGCTGAAACAAACATCTATCACTTGACTGAAAAAGAAAGAAAGAAAATGAAAATAGATTCTTTACCGGGCAGTTTGGAAGAAGCTCTTGATTTGCTCGAGAAAAGTCCTGTTGCTAAAGAAGCTCTTGGTGAACATATTTTCAATGAATTCATTTCAGCTAAGAAAAGAGAGTGGGATTCTTACAGAACTGCTGTAACTCAATGGGAACTCGATACTTATTTAGAAAAATATTAGAAATTATTATCTATAAACAAAAAATGCGGCACGTGCCGCATTTTTTTCTGTTTTTAAAAATCATTTTGTCATCCTGAGTGAAACGAAGGATCTGTCTGTTTTAGGATTATAGCTTTATTTATATTTTGGATAGATTCTTCGGACTAAAGTCCTCAGAATGACAATTACACTATTTATTGTCTAAATATTATATGAAGCAATTGAATTATAGAGTTTTTCTTTTTCGGAAGCTGTAAGTTTCACAAGTGGCGGTCTTACGGTTTCTGAAATAAGTCCTTTTTTTGCCAGAACGGCTTTTATCGGAATCGGATTCGGGGAGGTGAATATTGCCTTGAACATAGGGTATGCTTTAAGGTGAATTTCAAGAGCTTTTGAGATGTTTCCTGCTTTAAATTCGGTGATTATCTGTTTAATATCTTTTCCGATGACATGAGAAGCAACGCTTATTACGCCATGAGCACCGATTGATAGCATGGGAAGTGTTAAGCTGTCATCTCCGCTGTAAATAACAAAATCTTCAGGGGTTTGAATCTTAATTTCTGTAACCAAATCAAGATTAGGGTTACTTTGTTTTACTGCGGCAATGTTTTTGTAGTCGTTAGCGAGCTTTGAAACCGTTTCTGGCTCCATGTTTATGCCTGTTCTTCCCGGAATATTATATAAAATTATCGGAAGGCTTGTGGATTTTGCAATTTGTCCGAAATGTTCCAATAAACCTGCTTGGGAAGGTTTATTGTAATAAGGGACAACTGATAAAATTGCGTCAGCTCCGGCTTTTTCTGCTTTTTGCGTGCTGTCAACAGCCGTTCTTGTGCTGTTTGAACCTGTGCCCATTACAACTTTAGCTTTGTTTCCGACTACATTTTTTACGACTTTTAAAATCTCAAGTTCTTCTTCATGGGTTAAAGTTGGGCATTCGCCTGTTGTTCCTGCTACAAGAATTGTGTCAGAGCCGTTGTTTATAAGATAATCCGTTAATCTTTCAACTTCATTATAATTTACTTCAAAATTTTCGTTAAAAGGGGTTACCATTGCGGTAATTACTTCACCTACGTTTATGCGCATAGTTTATTCTCCTTAATTTGGAATTTTTGCTAAATCCATTTCCACGAGTTTTTCTGCAATTCTTACTGTGTTTAGAGCTGCGCCGATTCTTAAATTGTCGGCTACAATCCATAAAGCAAGCCCGTTATTAAGAGCGAGGTCTTTTCTTATTCTTCCGACGTATACAGGATCTTTTCCGGCAGCTTCTATCGGGGTAGGATACTCGGATTTTTCAGGATTATCTATAACTGTAACGCCATAAGCTGTTGAAAGGATTTTCCTTGCCTGTTTAGGGGTTATTTCTGTTTCTAATTCTACTCTTACGTCTTCACTATGACTGATAAATACCGGAACTCTTACTGCTGTGCAGGAAATTGGGGTGTCATCAGCGAGGTGAAGAATTTTCTTTGTTTCTTCCACTACTTTCATTTCTTCTTTTGTGTAGCCGTTTTCACAGAAGACGTCAATTTGCGGGATTAAATTAAATGCAATTGGTTTTGTGGTGAATTTTTTATAATGATATTCTTCTTTGTTTACAGCAGCTTTTGTTCCTTCAAAAAGGTCGTCAATGGCGTCTTTTCCTGCACCGCTTACTGACTGGTATGTGCTTACTATTAAGCGTTTTATTTTTCCGTATTTGTGAAGAGGATACAGAGGAAGCATTAACTGGGAAGTCGAGCAGTTCGGGTTTGCTACGATTCCTTTATGCCACTTTAAATCTTCATCATTTACTCCGGCAATTACAAGAGGGACATCTTTTTCCATCCTGAAAGCACTTGAGTTGTCAACAAGTACAGCCCCTTTTTTGATTATTTCGTCAACCAGAGCTTTACTTGTAGAAGCTCCTGCTGAAGCAAGAACAATGTTCACGCCTTCAAAAGCTTCAGGTGTGGCTTCTACTATCGTGTGGGTTTCCCCTTTAAACTTAATTTCTTTTCCTGCGCTTCTTGCGCTTGCAAGAAATTTTATTTTGTTATACGGGAAATTTCTTTCTTCAAGGATTTTGAGGATTTCTCCTCCTACAACTCCTGTTGCTCCTAAAATTGCAATATTGGGATTACTCATTTTTTGTACGCCTCTAATTTTGCTATACATAATAAGTTTATTATAAACAATCCAATTAGAGGTGTTTTTTATAAAGTTTTTTAAAGAATATTTTCAAGTCCGTAAACAAAATCGTTATTTTTTACAACGTGTCTGATACCAAGGACAACCCCCGGCATGAAGCTGATTCTGTCAAAAGAATCATGTCTTATAGTTAAAGCCTGTCCTGGTGCTCCAAAAATAACTTCCTGGTGCGCGATAAATCCCGGTAATCTTACGCTGTGGATATGAATATTTGATTCTGTAACTCCGCCTCTTGAGCCTTTAAAAGTTTCAACTTCAGGGCAGTTGTCTTTCCCGAATTCAGCGCGTTCCTGTGTCATAAGCTGGGCGGTTTTTATTGCCGTTCCTGAAGGGGCATCTTTTTTATTGTTGTGATGAAGTTCTATAATCTCGGCATTGGAAAAATATTTTGCAGCTTTTTGAGAAAAAATCATCATAAGCACCGCGCCGACAGCGAAATTTGGTGCAACTAAAGCTCCCAAACCTTTTTGTTCTGAAAGTTTTTTAAGTTCTTCAAGCTGTTTTTCCGTTAAGCCCGTGGTTCCAATCACAGGTCTTGCGTCGTTTTCAAGAATTAATTTTGTGTTTGTAAACACCAGATCAGGGTTTGTAAAATCAACAACAACGTCTATATTTTTTGACTTTAAGGCATTTTCAAGGGAATTTTCTATTAAAACACCGCAGGATTTGTTTTCTACGATTTCTCCGATGTCTTTTCCTGTGTTTGTTATATCAACAGCTGAAACAAGTTCTAAATCAGCCTCTGCATTTACAGCTTTTATGACTGCCTGTCCCATTTTTCCGCAGGCACCGCTTACTGCTACTTTAATTTTGTTTGTCATGATTGTTTCCTTTTTGCATTTGTCATTCTGAGCAAAGCGAAGAATCTATTAAATAACGAAGATAGTCGAATGGACAGATTCTTCGGGCTAAAGCCCTCAGAATGACAATACAATGAAGATAATTTACATGCAATTCTATATTTTTGTTTTTGATATAATGGAATCGGTTTAATGGTTAGTGTTAGGAAATAAAGTCCAAAAAGAGGATATTATATGATAAATTCAGTTGTTCTTGTAGGGAGAGTCGGTCAGGACCCGGAAATGAAGTATTTTGAATCCGGCAAAGTCAAAACAGCTTTTTCTGTTGCCGTAAACAGGTGGACAAAAGAAGGCGATAAAACTGACTGGTTCAACATAGAATTATGGGATAAAAGCGCTGAAGTTGCCGGCGAATATGTTAAAAAAGGTCGTCTTGTTGCTATAGAAGGTCGTCTTGACGTAAGCACATGGACTGATAATGAAGGCAACAAAAGAGACAGATACTTTGTAAGAGGCAGTAACCTCCGTCTTCTCGGTGGCAAAGGCGAATCTTCCTTTATGAATGAATAGTTCGATTAAGGAGAAATTAATTGACTTTAAAAAGTAAAACTATCGGAATAATTGCCGATGATTTAACAGGTGCAAATGATACAGCTTTGCAGTTTCATTTAAAAGGCTGTAATATCCAGATTTTGCTCGACTATACTATAGAACCTTCAGGAAAATCAAATACTCAGGCATGGTCTATAAGCACTGAAACCAGAAATAAATCTCCTGAAGAAGCTTATAAAATAGTTACCGATGCTACTGAAAAGCTTATAAATAATTTTAATGCCGAATATATCTACAAAAAAATAGATTCTACTTTAAGAGGAAATGTAGCCAAGGAAACTTTAGCTGTGTTAAAAACTATGGAAGGCGATGCAGCTGTTATAGTGCCGGCTTTTCCTGCCGAAGGAAGAACTACAGTCGGCGGTTATCATCTCTTGAAAGGAGTTCCTCTTGAAAGAACTGAAGTTGCCAGAGATCCGCATTCTCCGATATTTCAGTCGCATATTCCGACTCTTTTGAAACAGCAGACGGATAATGAAGAAATCATTGGTCATATTCAGCTGATGACTGTTATGAAAGGTGCTGGTCCTGTGTTGTTGGAGCTTAACAGGCTTGTAAAAGAAGGTAAAAAACTTATAGTTGTTGATGCTATTTCTACAACTGATATGGAACAGATAGCTCTTGCTATTGAAAAATCAAGTTATAACCTTCTCCCTTGCGGTTCGGCAGGTCTTGCGCAAGTTCTTACAAAATCATGGTTGCCCGATACCAAGTATCAGCATATACCTAAAGTTATTCCAAAACTTCCTGTTCTCATTGTTTCAGGAAGCATGGCAAGTCTTTCCAAGACACAGATCAAAAAGCTCGCTGAATCAGACGAATTTGATTCTTATGTGTTAGAGCTTTCGTTGGAAAATGTGTTGACAGAGCCTTCAGAAGAGCTTGTTGAAAGAATTTTAGAGCATCTTGAAACAGAAAATATTGTTGCTGTGCATGTTAACATTTCTGACGAAGATGAAGAAGAAAAACTTAAAGAACTGGGGATGGAGAAAGAAAAAATTTCCAGCATTATTACTGATTATCTGGCAAATTTAAGTAATAAAGTCATAAAAGAACAAAACCTCATTTTTCTTACTATAGGCGGAGAAACCTCATATAAATGCTGTAACGCCATAGGAAGTAAGCAGTTACAACTTATTGATGAAGTTGAACCTTCAATTCCTCTTTGTCTTGATCTTGAAGCTCAATGGATTGTCACAAAATCAGGGAATTTCGGAATGCCAAGTTCATTGGTAAATATTCTTAAGTACTTTAAGCAGCATCAGCCTTAATTTTTCCTTATTGTCATTCTGAGGAGGGCTTAAAGCCCGATGTGGCAATCTAATAATAATTGTCATCCTGAGCGAAGCGAAGAATCTGTTTAATAGTGAAAATAGTCAAATGGACAGATTCTTCGGGCTAAAGCACTCAGAATGACAAAACACTATTTAAGGTGAAAAATGGAAAATAATAAAAGAATAGCAATAACAATAGGTGATGTAGGAGGAATTGGTCCTGAAATCATAATTAAGGCGCTTAATTCTCCGGAAATTTCTGTAAAACCTGATGATATTCTGCTTATAGGAAATAAAGATTTATTTTATAACACTGCTGCTGACTTGGGTCTTGATTTACCTGAAGATATAGAAGTTTTTGATATTCCGCTTGAAGTTTCAAAAATTGTAGTAGGCAAACCGACTATAGAGTCGGGAAAACACTCTTTTCTTGCTCTTGAAAAAGCATGTGAGCTTGCTGAGAAAGGAAAAATCAGGGCTATTGCTACGGCTCCTACTTCAAAAGAAGCAATGAACGATGCAGGATATCATTACACAGGTCAAACAGAAATTCTGGAAAAGTTTCTGGGATCGGAAGAAAGCGAAAGCGAGCAGAGGATGGAGGGGCGACTCCGTCGACCCGAAACGCCGTTTAAAGCGAGCTTTCAAGATATCCCTTTAAAACCAGAAATGCTGTTTGTTGCAGGAAATTTAAAGGTAATGCTTCTTACAAGACATAAAAAGCTTGCTTCTGTTGCTTCTGCGTTAACTATAGACGGCATTATAAAGTCGATTATAGCCCTGAATAATTCTTTAATTAAAGATTTTAAGTTAAATAATCCGAGAATTGCTGTTTGCGGATTAAATCCCCATGCAGGTGAAAACGGTTTATTGGGGAATGAAGAAGCTGATTTAATTAAGCCTGCTTTGAATAAACTTAGAACAGAATATAATATTTTAGCAGAAGGTCCGTTTCCTGCGGATACTTTATGGGCAAAGGCTGCCAATGCTTACATTAAATGTGAAATTTTGCCTTATGATGCTTATGTTGCCTGTTATCACGATCAGGGTTTAATTCCTGTTAAAATGCTTGCAATGGATAAAGCAGTAAATACGACCATAAATCTTCCTGTGATAAGGACTTCCCCCAGTCATGGGACGGCTTATGATATAGCAGGACAGAACAGGGCAAATTGTCAGAGCATGATAGAAGCAATTAATTTGGCAGATATACTAAGTTAGGATAGAAATAAAACTTTTACAGTTAATAAAATCAGAGTATAATATTTTTTTTAGAGAGTTAGAAAAATGGAGCAAAGATTTAAAATGAGAATGGTAGACATTATAGCCAAGAAAAAAAGCGGAAATGTTAATACTCAGGAAGAAATAGACTTTATTACAAAAGGAATTCTTAATGGTACTGTGCCTGATTATCAGCTTTCTGCCTGGCTTATGGCTGTTTGCTTAAAAGGCATGGATTTTGATGAAAGTTACATGCTTACTCAGTCTGTTGTAAATTCCGGAGAAATTATGGATTTAAGTTCTTTAGGGGATATTATTGTCGATAAACATAGTACAGGTGGTGTTGGTGACAAAACAACTCTCGTTTTAGCTGCTCTTTTAGCTGCTGCTGGTATTCCTGTTGCTAAGCTTTCAGGAAGAGGACTTGGCTTTACCGGTGGAACTATTGATAAACTTGAATCAATAAAAGGTTTTAAAGCAGAACTTTCTAATGATGAATTTATAAATCAGGTTAAAAATGTCGGCGCTGCAATTGTTTCTCAGACCGCTAACCTTACTCCCGCTGATAAAAAAATGTATGAATTAAGGGATGTTACCGCAACTATTGACAGTATTCCTTTAATAGCAGCTTCTGTAGTGTCAAAAAAGTTTGCTGCAGGCTCAAATGTTATAGTCCTTGACGTAAAATGCGGAAGCGGAGCTTTCATGAAAACTCTTGAAGAAGCTGAAGCGCTTTCTGTTACTATGACAGAAATAGGAAAAAGAGCAGGAAAACCTGTTATATGCGTGATTACTTCAATGGCACAGCCTCTTGGAAACACAGTAGGAAACGGAATTGAAGTTTATGAATCTATTAAAACTCTTCAAAATGAAGGTCCTGAAGATTTAAACGATCTTTGTCTTTATCTTGGAGCTATCAGTCTTGTAAAAGCAGGAAAAGTTAAAACAATTGAAGAAGGTAAAGAACTTTTATCTCAAAAACTCAAAGATGGCAGTGCTTTTACGAAATTCAAAGAAATGATTAAAGCTCAACATGGAGATGTTGAATATTTGGAAAATCCTGATAAGTTAATCCGGACAAAGTTTGAATATGAGCTTATTTCAGAATCTTCAGGATATGTAGCTAAACTTGACGCTCTAACTGTAGCAAAAGCCAGCAAAGCGCTTGGAACCGGCAGAGAAAAGAAAGAGGACTCCATAGATTACACAGCAGGTATTTGTTTATATAAAAAAATAGGTGATAACGTAAATAAAGGTGAATCTTTAGCTAAAATTTACGCAAATTCCGAGCAATCAGGTCAAAATGCAAAAGAATTTTTAAATCAGGCTTACGAAATTTCTTCTGAAAAACCTCAAATACCTGAATTAATCATTAAAGTGATAGAATAATCCTTAAAAAGGACTTATAAATGAATTCTATAAAAATAATAATTTCTCCTAAAAGCATTATGGCTTTGATAGCGTTTGTTTTATTGGTTATTTTTCTTTATCAAACAAGAGATGTTTTCTTGCTTTTATTTGCGTCTTTTGTAATTGCAAGCGCACTTTATCCAATTGTTGATTGGATGAGCAGAAGAATGAGACGCGGTCTTGCAGTAGGGATAGTTTATTTTATTGGATTATTGATTT
>MFRJ01000132.1:2406-3442 GCA_001784535.1 Candidatus Melainabacteria bacterium GWA2_34_9 | reverse complement strand
GCCGTTCTTTGCAATTTTAATAGGACAAATTCGTGAATTTATTCAGGATTTCCCTAGATATTGGTCGCATGTTCAATTTTTGATAACTAAAGGAGAGATATTAATAGAAAGTACCGGCTATATTCCTGATTATTCTCAGGCATTTACTAATTTACCTTCTCTCAGTAAGGATATAGTAAGCCAGTCAATAAATCTTACAGTTAATATTGTTGCCGGAATTGTTATGGCATTTACGCTGGCAATTATAGTATTATTTCTTCTTCTTGATAAAGAAGAAATAAAAAAAGGTGTTTTAATACTTTTTCCTGTTCAATATAGAGAAAAAACCGAATTTATAATTGCGACCATTTCAAAAAAAGTTGGCGGTTATGTAAGAGGCGAGCTTTTGCTTATGCTTGCTGTCGGTGTTCTTACATCGATTGCTTTAGCTGTCGCAGGAATAAAATTTGCATTTTTGCTCGGTTTGATAGCAGGTCTTTTGGAAATAGTTCCTATTGTTGGACCAATTTTGTCTGCTGTTCCTGCTGTTATAGTGGCTTTAGCAGATAATCCATGGCTTGCTTTATATGTAGTAATTATTTATTTTGTTATTCAAAGATTTGAAAATGTTCTTTTAACACCGTTAATTCTTGGAAAATTCCTTGAACTTCACCCTATAATTATTATTACGGCAGTTCTTACTGCCGGAAGCATTTTAGGTGTGTTTGGTGTTATTTTATCTCCGGCTATTGCGGCTTCTATTTATGTATTAGTTCAGGAGCTTTATTTGAAAAAAATCAATTCTGCAGAGGAATTACAGGAATTATCTGTGCAATAAAAAAATCGGAACGACAGGAGCTTCTACCACTCCAAAGTTAAAATATCTGTTAGCGGCATTAATCTTGTTCCTGCTCCTGCCGCCATTATCATAACTTTTTTATTATTACCAGTTATTGGAATTTTTAAAAGCAATTTTTAGTAACTTGTCCTCTTTTTCTTTTGAATCCAAGTCGAATTTAACATTGTAATATCTGCCATGTCCTTTTTTGTAAGTCTT
>MFRJ01000132.1:0-2390 GCA_001784535.1 Candidatus Melainabacteria bacterium GWA2_34_9 | reverse complement strand
ATTTTTTCATTATTAGGCAGAATCAAACTATTCTCATCTTCTAAAATAGCCTCAAATTCGTCAGATCTATCCCTTCGCGAAAATAAAAGAGCACCTGTTTTGCTTATGTTCATAACTTCAATATTCGTTTTGTTTTTTTTATAATTTTCAAGATTTGCTTGTAACTTTATTGCAACTCTTCGACCTTGTCTTTTTTCTTTTTTTTCTAAAGCAACATCTACAGAGAATATAAGTATAATTGTGTTATATAAATTAAAAACTAGATTCAACGCTAGAGCTTCAAGACTATGTATATGCTTGTATAATTCATAGACAGGAAAAATAAAGCTTACTAAAGCTAGTATTAACATAATTAATTGTGGTAAAAACAGCTTATAGTTTGTATGTGCTACTCCTACGTCTTTACTTGTTATCGTGAATTTTGGGGTACGGGGATTTATTATAGTTTTAATAACAGCTATTGACATGTAATGCGCAATAGCTGTTTCATAGACATCCGTAAATAAAAAATTCCTGTATTTTTTAGCTAATTTTCTGAATAAATGTATTTTAACTCCGTAACAAACAATAAGAAAAATAGCAACTTGATGAAGTGGGGCAGATAAAGGCTTAATATTAAATAATAAATAAAGCATCGGTGAAAGTAAAAAAACAATACGCGGAAAACCTAGAAAATAGTAAAATATGCCGGATGAATAAAAGCATTTTTGAGGGAAAGTGAGGTTTTTAAAAATAGTATCTTTGTTAAATAAAAATGTTTGTATAGTGCCGGTACACCAACGTAATCTCTGGTTTAAATAATCCTGAAAAGTTTCGGGAGCAAGCCCTGCGGCAAGGGGCTTATTATAATATTTAATAACTAAGCCTATACTTTCCAGTCTCATTCCCAGATCCATATCCTCGGTAATCGAGGATTCAGGCAATCCTCCAATCTGTTCCAGAGCTTTCCGCCTGATTATAAAATTTGTTCCGCTGCAAATAGCAGCGTTCCATTGTGATAAACCGGGCTGTATGATTCTGAAAAAAAGATCCTGCTCATTTGTTAACTGTTTAGTTAGATCAAGATTTTTTTGAAACGGATCAGGGTTGAGAAAATGCTGAGGTGTTTGAACTATAGCAATTTTTTCATCTTTAAAAAAATCTATTAACTCGATTAAAAAAGTCGAAACAGGAATATGATCAGCATCAAATATAATAATAAATTCACTGTCGGTTTTTTTTAGTGCATTATTTATATTTCCGGCTTTAAAACCTTTATTAGTATCCCTTGCAATATAATTAATCTCGAATTCTTTTGATAATTGTTTTATATTGGGTCTGTTTCCGTCATCAAGCAAGTAAATCTTTTTATTGCCTTTTTTATATTTTATATTTTTGCATCCGAGAATTGTATCCCGTAATATATTTTCACTTTCATTATAAGTACAAATAAATATATCAACAGTTGGAAAATAATTTATATCCTTTGTTTTTGGGGGTAATTTGTTTTTACGAATATTTATTGAGGCAAAAGAAAATGAAGAAAATACAATAAAACTATAGGTCTCAGCCATTAATAGCATAAACGGCCATATTAAATCAATTATTCCAATTGAATAATCAATAGTAAAAATTACTCTCCAGACAAGATAAGAAAAGCTTAATATGAAAGATAAGCAAAACAAGAAAAATATTTCAACATCTTTAATATTTAAATGATTTGATGTTTTCTTCATCCAGATATAACCAATTTCCAAACCAGACAAGGTTTTGTGCATAATAATCCATCGGGTCATACCAATAGCCTGCTTTATTATAATATTTTTCTATTCTGTCTTTGTATATTTCAGCGGCAACCTTTTTATTGTAGAGTTTTATAGCAGGTAAAAGCATGGCAATTGAACCTATAGGCTCAACATAATCTCTAAGTTCGCTATTTTGCTTATAATTCGTATAAAATTTCCCCCTTTTTTTCCACCTGTCAATAAACAAATTTGTTTTTGATAAAAGCTTTTCAGCTCTTTGATCATTGTTTAGTTTGTAATCAATATAAAATCTGTAAAAAACCCTAACCGCATCATAAGAGAAATCACTTTTTTTACTGTCAAAAAATATTGTGCCCGTCTTTTTGTTTATATAAAACCAGTCCGGAGGTAATCCTGATTCGATGTTGTCGATGCAATAATTAATAAGTGTATATGAGGAATCAACAAGCTTTTGCCAATCATGAGTTTTATCGACTTTAGCAAAAATTCTAAAAGAGTTGGGCATAAAATATGATGGATTAACTTCGATATTGTCGTTATATCGTTGATAATGTCCCGAAATAAGAATTCTTAAACCGTTAATTTCAATAGTCTCATTCTTCCAAATACCCTGAAGTATTCCTTTTGCATCATTCAAATAGCTAT
>MFRJ01000131.1 GCA_001784535.1 Candidatus Melainabacteria bacterium GWA2_34_9 | reverse complement strand
TAAATTAATATAAAAAGGGAGAGAAATTATGGATTTTAGTAGCATAATAGGTGCA
Source organism: Candidatus Melainabacteria bacterium GWA2_34_9 (assembly GCA_001784535.1). GTDB lineage: Bacteria > Cyanobacteriota > Vampirovibrionia > Gastranaerophilales > UBA9971 > UBA9971. The sequence continues at coordinate 11,207 of MFRJ01000131.1, read as the reverse complement.
GTAGCGCCAATGCTAGGTGGCATACTTGGTGGCGGCAAAAAAGAAGAACCTCAACAAGTAGCACAAGCTCCACAACAAGCAAGTGTTTTTACTCAACCACAAGCCCCAAGTAATTCATCAAATCAGCTAATTGCTTTGGCTGAAAAACTTGGAGAAGCTAACCAAAGAATAGCACAGTTAGAACAAAAAATGGGCTTGAATACACAGGCATAAATAATCAAAAGGTTAAATAAAAAAATACAGGCGCATCGCGCCTGTATTTTTGTATGAATTACAATAGAAAACTAAAATTATAACTGGACAATAAATAAACACATACCTTATGATTGTTTTAAACAATGTACTTAAAATTATCATAAGGAATTCTTGTTATGAAATGTTTAGTTCTATTCCCTCCTCAGTCAATGCCGGAAAACCCTTACCTTTCAACACCTATAATAAAAGGAATATTAAATGCTAATGGTCATGATACCGATGTGATGGATATAAATTTAAGTTTTTATAACTATATTCTAAATCCCGAATTTATAAAAAAAACATTGAATAACCTTTTTGTAGATTATGAAAAAAATGCGGAAGAAATTTTTAATCAATATGATGAATCTAAATGCATAAGTGAATATCCTGATGATTTTCAAAATAAATATCTTAAATACAAAAAAATAAAAGAAATTGATAAGCAGCAGGCTTCTGAACAAATAGATCAAGTTGAAAATTGTGTAAAGATAATTAAAGCAGGGACAAAAACATATTTAAAAAAAGATGTAATGCTTGCAAGAATTAATATATGGACTGTTCTCGGATATTTGTTTTTACCTTATTTTGATGTAAAAGCTCTTAATGATAAATATTTTTACTTTATAAGAAATTTTGAGCAATTAAATGAGTTTATTGTTGATGAATCAAAAAACATATTTTATAAATTTTACGAAGATATAATTCCTGAAATGATTGAAAAAAATCCTGATTATATCGGCATTTCTATATGCGCCCAGAGCCAATTATTGCCAGGCTTGACTCTTGCCATGCTCCTAAAACAAAAAACAAAAGCTCATATAAATATTGGGGGCAGCTATTTCAGCAGGCTTAAAGAAACAGTTCAAAACAGACCTGAAATTTTTAAACGATTTATTGATACTATAATTTATGAAGAGGGTGAAAAACCTATCCTTGAGCTTATGAAATATCTTGAAGGCAAAACTGATATAGAAAAAGTTCCAAATCTTATTTATTTAAAGGATGGAAAAGTTCAAATAAATGAAAGAACTAAAACAATGCCTTTAAATGAGCTTCCTCCTCCTGATTTTTCAGATTTGCCAATAGATTCATATTATACAGACGAAATTATTTTGCCTCTTCTTGCAGAAAGAGGCTGTTACTGGGCAAAATGCACTTTCTGTGATGTTTGCTACACCGGAAACAAATATGATTTTAAAGATCCGTCAAAAATAGTTTCTGAAATAATTGAATTACAAAAAACAGTTAATTTTTCAAAAGTTTTCTTTGTATGTGAAGCAATGAGTTCCGCATATCTTAGAAAACTTTCAAATGAAATATTAAAATCCCCACTTAAAATAAATTTTATGATTTATACAAGAATTGAAAAAGAATTTACCGAAGAACTTTTAAAACTTGCAAAAAGCGCAGGACTGGTAGAAATGCTATGGGGCGTTGAATCAGTAAATGAAAGAATTTTAAAATTAATGAATAAAACAAAGTTTACTGACAAAGCAGAAAGACTGGAAATAATAAAAACAGCGCACAAGCTTGGTATTGAAAATACTTGTTTCTTAATGTTAGGTTTTCCTACAGAAACAAAAGAAGAAGCAATGGAAACAATTAACTTTGCAAAAGAAAATGCAGAATATATTAAAAGCCCTCTTCTTGCTAAATATTTGGTTAAAGAACATTCACCAATTTCAGAAAAATTCAAAGAATATTCTATATCTGAAATAGGCGACAAAGACGAATTTGACTTGTTTTATTACTCTCACCAAACAGTTGAAGGAATGACCTATGAAGAATCCGGTGAATTAGTCAATGATTTTTTACAAGAATTATACACCTCCGGTGAAATACCTTTTGCCAACCTTCATGACGCTGCATTTTCATCGACGTTTTGGGGTTTCTAATTCAATAAAAGATAATTTTTTACAGTGTCATTATTAAATTCAGGATCATTTTTATACGCTTCTTTGAAGGGTTTAAAATTATCCGTATTAATTTCTTCTGTTAACAAATCTTCTGCAAATTTATCCAATTTTTCAATATCCTGAATATTTGATTTTTGCTGTAATTCTCTTGCTCTGTTTATCAATTCTTCTTTTGAAATGCTTATTTTATCCTTTGAAGAAAATAATAATACACTTATAGAATCCTGAACTATGCCTTCCAGCTCATAAAAGACTTTATTAATCAAATAATCGCCATAAATTACAGGAATTAGCATAATGTCATTAAATACATTTTTGTAAGTTTTTAATGTTGATTTAAAAATAACATTTTTATCTGAATTAAATTCGTGAGAACTAAAAACATTTGAAATCATAATTCCGTTTTCATTCAATAATGAGGAGGTTTCACTTATAAATTCTTCGGTAAGAAAAGAAAGCGGTATTCCTTTACTATTTCCAATATCAAGAATTATAAGATCATATTTTGTTTTTGAGTTTTTAACAAATTCTACTGCATCTTGAATATGGACTTTTATTTTTGAATTTTCCTTAAAATCAAAGTATTTTTTGGCAATGGAATATACTTTGTAATCTAAATCAACAAGATCAAATTTTTCCAGATCAGGAAGCAATTCTGAAAGACTTACAGCAAAATTTCCCGTACCCATGCCAAGCATTAAAACATTTTTTATTTTTGGATTTAATAAACAGGAAAGAAAAAAATAGTTAATATAAGGCAAATTTCCGCTATATAGTTCATTCTTTATAATGCCTGCCTGTGGAAAATTATCAAAAACCAAAAAACGCCCTAAAAAATTTTCTACTACATTTATTTTTTGATAAGGTGAATTACATTTATGAATTGATTTTTCCATAAAGTTTTTTGCCTGAATTTTACTGATAACTTCAGGATCCATAGGATTTATTATTATATGTTCAGGTTTAATAGTTATATTAACCATTTTATTCCCCGTTTTAAGTTAATTTTCAGTATCTTCCTGATATTCAAACTCTGTTTGAACTCCCTCCAAGTCAGGCTTGGCTTCGATGTCGAGAATTTTTGCAAGGGTTCGGGTATCACCTTTCATTTTAAAATACTCTGCAAACTTCGGAGTGGTCTTTAAAATAAACGACCTGCCGTTTTTATCTTTTTTCCTTGTAATTAAGCCTTTTTCCAGAAGTTCTGGAATATGATCATAAGCCACAGCACCGCGAAGTTCCTTTAATCGTGACTGTCTGATTGGTTCTTTTATCGCGATAATGGTTAAAGTCCTTAAAATAGGCGTTTTAAGTTCTACGGGTACGAGTTTTTCCACGATATCTTTATATTCTTCACTTATTTGAATTATATATCCGTTTTCATCATCGATTTCCAGAGCAGTTTCGCGACTGGAATAATCCATAATCAAATCTAAAAGAGCTTCTTCAACTTCAACAGGGTCTTCTTTAAGAATTTCAGCAATTTCTTCAACTGATGCCGCTTTTCCTATAACAAAAAGAGCCGCTTCAATTCGACATTTCAAAGACATTAGCCTATCTCCATTTCATTACTCACTTGCGAAGTTAGAGTATATGTTTTAAGATCAGACTTTGTATTTCTCGAGCGCTTTAAATCATTGACTTGTAGAGATATTTCAGGAGAAACGGATTTTTCTTCTTCGGGAACTACATATAATTCAGAGTAAAATTCATCCTGAATAAGGTCAATATCTGTACTTGCAGACAGAAACAGAAGCGCGATATAGATAGAAACTTTATCCATGCCCGTTTCATGCAAGTCAGAAAGCGAAGCTTTTTTATCTGTCAGAAAAATCCTCTCAAGCACAGCTTGAAGAACTTTTATACCATTGTCGATATATTCATCGTGAGCCATGTTTATGATATCTTCAGCGGTGAATTTCTCATAAGACTTGGCTCTTCTCAATGCTCTGCTATTTTTATTTTGAAGTGCAAGCCTTTTATCGATTTTTTCGTAAAATTCAAGCTGTTTAATAAGATCATCGAGAGTTACAATACGCTCTCTGTTAAGTCTTACACTGGTTCTGCGTTCAAGAACATCATCAAGTGAAATAACATTGTTCCTATTAATACTTTCAATGTCATCATCAAAAGTATTATCAAGTTCTTCAAGGAATTCATTCTCATGAAAAGCACTGTCCTCATTAAGATTTATTCCCTCAAGAATATCCGATTTAAGCCTTAACAGAACTGCCGCAAAGAAAAGCGTCCTTCCTGTGAGTTTGAGGTTATTAGTTTTAATATTAACCAGATGCTGAAGATATTTATCCGTAACATCAGCAATATCAATATTCCATGGATCAATTTTTCCTTTTTTAGACATTTCAACGAGAATTTCAATCCCGTCAACAGCATTTTCTGCCTTCTTATTAATATCTTCATAAACTTCAAGGGTGAGTTCTGCTTCCGGCTGTACTAACGCCATATTATCTTTAAATACCGTATTAGCCATGCAACTTCACTCCTGTGACCTTGGTAATTCCGCTGTTTTTCTGGGTAACGCCTATTGTTCTGTCGGCAGCTTCAATCATAGGTTTCCTCAATGATACCACTACAAACTGTGTATTAGAAGACTGGGATTTTATCATTTGGGCAAGACGCTCTGCATTTATGCCGTCAAGGTGCATATCAACCTCATCAAACGCATAAAACGGAGCGGGAAGATATCTTTGGATTGCAAAAACAAATGCCAGAGCAGTTAAAGATTTTTCTCCACCGCTCATGGATTCAAGACGCTGCATTTTTTTATCTCTTGGTTGAGCTTCAATAGTCAAACCGCCTAAAAGCGGATTTTCTTCATTCTCAAGCACTATCTTGCCTGTACCGTCAGAAAGCTGTGCAAAGATTTTCTCGAAATTGCTGTTTACATTATCATAAGTTTCCTTAAAAGACTTTATTTTAAGATCTTCAAAACCGTTCATCCGTTCAATTATCTGCTCTTTTTCGTTTGTAAGCGTGTCAATTTTGTTTTTAAGCTCGTCTTTCCTAAATTTAACCTCGTCATACTCCGTAAGAGCTTTCATGTTGACGGGTTCCATCTCTTCCATTCTTTTTTGAAGTCTTGCAATGTTTTTATTGACTTCATCTACAGAAATAGTTGTAGGCGAAAGCTGTGCAATTTCAAAGCCTTGCGCGATAAGTTCTTCTCTTATAAAATCAAGTTCAGGTTCTTTTTCTTTTCTGCTGACTTTAAACGCTTCTACCTGTGCTAAAAGTCTTTCAATTTTTAACTGAAGCCCGTTTTTATTGGTTTCCAGGTTTAAAACTTCCGCATGGAATTTATCCCGCTCACTTTGCAGTTCACTTAATTCTAAACTTATTTCACGGATTTTTTCTTCAAGTTCTTTTGCTTTTTCCTCTGTAGTAACAATTTCAAGAGCAAAAGCTTCTTTTTCGCCGGAAAGTTTGATATTTTCTTCTGTTGTTCGCTCTATTTTGTCTTCCTGCGCAGATATTGTAAGTTTGTTAAAATTAATTTCCAATTCAATCGACTTTATATCATTTTGACAGTTGGCAAGTTTGCTTTCATAGCGCTTAATTTCAAACTCTATACCTTCTGTTTGCTCATTGAGCTTTGATAATTCGTCTTTTGGAAGGATTTGTTCTATTATTTCTATTTCTTTAGCAAGTTTTTCTATCTCCTGAGAAAACGCATTTAATCTCAGGGTAACTTCTTCCAGCTCTTTTTTCAGATTTTCAAATTCAGGAGTGATGTTTTCAATATGCATTTTCTTTAAAACTATTGTTGCATCTGCTTCATTAAGATTTTTAAGCAGATTTTCAAGTTCCATTTTATTTCTGTTGGATTCAGTTAACGCATTTGAATAATCACGGCGAATTTCGTCGAGTTTATTTTCTATTTCCTGCTTTTCTCTTTCGAGATTAATCGCTTTATCCTGAAGTTTTTCAAACCGTTCCTTGAATTTAGTTAATTCATCATCCTCAGACTGAGCAAATTTAAGCCCTGATTTCTGTACTTCTCCGCCTGTCATCGCACCTGACTTCTCAATAAGCGCCCCATCAAGCGTAACCATACGGTATTTACCCATCAAGCTTCTTGCAGCATGCAAATCTTCAACAATCAGAGTATCTCCAAGAGCATAATAAAATGCAGGTTCATAAACACTGTCAAATTCCACAAGATTTATCGCAAAATCTATTACCCCCGAATCATTTGGAGGTTTCATTCCCCATGGACGCGGTTTCATTTTGTTAAGTGGTAGAAAAGTTGCCCGTCCAGCACGGGAAGACTTGAGAATTTCGATAGCGATACTGGCAACTTCGTCGTCTTCAACGACAATATTCCGCATTCTTCCACCCATAGCTATTTCAAGAGCGGTGGAATACCCATCATCAACATTGCCAAGCTTCGCCAGAATATCATGCACACCTTCAATATCCGCCTTAAGTACAGTATCGATTGCTCTTCCAAAACCTGCATCTTCCGCAGCCCTTTTATTTGCTTCAAGCTGGGCAATTTTTTGGTAAGCAGTCTTAATGTTATAAGTTAAATCGCTTATTTCATTTTTAATTTTGTCGAGATTATAAAGATTATTTTTCTGAACAATCTCATAGTCCTTAAGCTCTTTATCCAGCTCGATTGTCTGGGTTTCAAGGATATTTTTCTTTTCATTAAACTCTATTTTAAATTTCTCAACTTCAGCAATCTTTTGCTTTGAGTCTTCTATATCCCTTGAAAATCTGGAAACTTTCTCTTCAAGAGTAAGTTTCTCTTTCAAAACAGCGTTTTCTTCGTCTTTTTTGTTCTCTAACTGTTTTCTTAAAGCGTTTCGTTTTTCTACATGTTCACTTGCAGTTTTATTAACACCAGAAACTTCCGCCAAAACTCTTTGGAGATGTTCTTTTTCGGTTTTTATGTTGTTTTTAAGGACTTTTATTTCGTCATTTTTATTGGAAATTTTGAGGTTGGAGTCCTCAATTTTATCTTTTAATTCATGAATATTTCGCTGTGCGCTTTCTATCGAGTGTGTATTATCCTTAATTTGTTTTTCAGAGAAGTTTATGCTGTCTTTTTTTCTGGAAATTATACCTTTTAGCGTTTCTATCTGCTTTTTAACTTCTATCTGCTCGTCTTCGCCTTTGCTTTTTATAACTTCTGATAAATCTTTAAGCTTTGTCTGTGCTTCTAAAAGCCTGCTGTTTAATTCATCAAGCCTTTTTTCTTCTTCTTTTTTCTCTTTGTTAGCATGAAGAATACTTTCATGCAGACGCTCAAAAGAATTTTTTATCTCGAAATACCTTACAATATGTAGTTTACTTTCAAGCTGGTGTTTTTCTTCCCTTAATTTCTGGTACTTAAGAGCATGCTGTTTTTCTTCTTCCAGCTGTAAAAGCCTGACATCAACCTCAGCGAGTATGATATTTGACTTGCCTACACGTTCTTCGACAATATCAAGCTCTTTTTTAGCCTGCTCAATCCTTCTGTCAAATTCAGCCACACCTGCGATTTCATCTATAATTTTACGTCTTTCATTGGCGCTGATATTAATAATACTGGTGACATCGCCCTGCATCATAACGTTATAACACCCGGGGGAAATATTATACTTTGACAATTCATCGTGAATATCAGTCAGCGTCGACGTTTTATCATTAATATAATAGTTGCTGATAAATCCGTTAGAGGATTTTTTAATCTTTCTTGTTACAGAAAACGGTTCTGTTCCGTTTTTTCTAGCGAAATAAACTTTAACGCTAGCGTCGTTTCTTTTATTATGCGTGTTTATAAGATGAAAAATCTTTTCAGCACGAAGTGTTCTTGAAGTTGACAGACCGAGAGCAAATAAAATACTATCTATAATGTTGCTCTTGCCCGACCCGTTCGGTCCCGATACTGTCGTAAATCCTTCAAGGAAAGGGATTTCCGTCTTGTTGGCGAAAGACTTGAAGTTGTCTATTTCAATTTTGCTGATGTACATCCCGAAATATCGCTGACTTTACCCTTAACACGCTACCGAGTATTCATTAAATTGTTTAGTGAACATATATAAGAATTACACTATATGTTGAGGGCGTTGTCAAGAATTTTAAGCAGTTTTCATTATAAGTCTTTAAATTTGTTCAAAAATTAATTCATATTTTTCTTTACTTTTATCTGTTTGATAAATTTTTGCCCATGGATATTTGTTTTATTATGAAGTTTTAAGTTTCATTACTGACAAGTTTTGACTAAGCCTGACTTATATTGGCAACTTTTCAAATAACGTAAAAAATAAGCAAAAAAATATATTGCAATATAATAGTTAATACAGTATAAATAATATCTAAGATTCTATTATAGTATAATATCTGTATAGGCAATCTAAAGTTAAAATCAAGTAGGTTCCAATAATATAAAGGTTTTTTATGCGATCAAAAGGAGCAAATAGTTGGGAAAAAAGAGTTTCGATGAGATTAAGCTCTCATCTCAAGTTCATAAAGGACACATAGCGTCACAAATTACCACGGTTTTAAAACAGCACAGTGCTGACTTTTTTAATAATCTTACTTTAGCTGAAAAAGCTAAAGCAAAGGATTTAAAAAGCATTGAAACTCCTATTTTGGATGCTCTTGAAAACTCTTTAAAAAATCCTACTATTCCTTTACATATTCCTGGACACGCGAGAGGGGAAGGCGTTTTACCTAAATTCAAAGATCTTGCAGGGCAAAAAATAATTGATTTGGATACAACTGACGAATTTAACGGATTGGGAAAATTACATCCTGCGGAAGGTCCTATTGCAAGGGCGCAGATATTAGCAGCAGAAGCTTTTGGTTCAGGTAAGGCATTTTTTCTTATAAACGGTTCCACTATCGGGAACATTGCACTTGCTCTTACGGTAGCTAAAGAAAATAAAAAGATTATTATAGGCAGAAACTGCCATAGGTCAATCATAAGCGGCTTAACACTTACAGGCGCCGAACCTATATGGGCAATACCAGACAAGCTTGAAAAATGGGGTATATGGGGGGCAATAACCGCTGAAAATATTGAGTCTTTGCTTGATAAAAATCCTGATGCAGGTGCTGTATGGATTAATAATCCTACCTATGAAGGAATTGTAAGCGATGTTGAATCAATCGCAAAAGTTTGCAAACAAAGAAACGCAGCTCTGCTTGTTGATGAAGCACACGGCTGTCTGTGGAAATTCAGCAATAGATTTCCAAAACCTGCTCTTGAATGCGGAGCAGATGCTGTTGTTCATTCTTTACATAAAACAGGCGGAAGTTTTTCACAGAGTTCAATCCTTCATCTTTCCAAAGACAGCAAAATCAGTGCCGATGAAGTTGAGGCAAATCTTAGCATGCTTCAGTCAACAAGTCCTTCATATATGCTTTTGGCCAGTCTTGATGCTGCAAGAGCTTATTTAACTTCAAAATATGGACAGGAAAAGATTAATAAAGCTATTAAAAATGCAGAAGAAGCACGAAAAATTCTTGCTACAATTCCAGGCGTAAAATGTCTTTCCTCTGAAGATGGCTTCCAGATTGATCCGACAAAAATCTACATCAAAATTGAAGGATTAAGCGGCAAGAGGCTGGAAAGCCTTCTTGAAATGGATTACAACATAACCATAGAAGCTGCTACGGATGAAGGAATTCTTGCGCTTTCAAATATTGGAAACACAGCGGAAGAGTTATATGCTTTCTGTGACGCTATTAAAAAGATTGTGAAAAGAAATTATTCAGATATAACTTATCTTGAGCATATAAAATACATGCCGCTTAACATACCTGAAATCGTATGCACTCCGAGAAAAGCTTATATTAGTTCAAAAGAAGAAGTTTTGCCGGAAGAAAGTATTGGTAGAGTTTCTGCGGAAGTTATTGCGATTTGTCCTCCGGGAGTTCCTATTCTTGTTCCCGGCGAAAGAATTACTGAAGACCATCTTCCTTTCCTGTCGAAAACTCATTCAATACAGGTTATGAAAGAAGTTTAAAGAATTTTATCCTTTTATGGGGGTTCGGGGGCAAGCCCCTGACAATGTTGACCCTTTGGGATATAGTTTTTCTTTCTTTTGGTTCTGTTTTCTTTCTTTTTGCGTTCAAAAAGAAAGAAAATGAACATGCATTTTAAATGAATGTATTATAAATTAATGCTATATAATTATGCTTAAATTAGAATTAAAAGTTTGAGGATATGTATTTGAAAAACTTAGATGAAATGAATATTTTAGAAAAAATAGATTATATTGTTAATGATTTTCAAGAACCAAAAGATAAATATACTGTTGACTTTTATCTTAACGAAATCATAAAAGTGAATTTTCAAGAATTTGAAAAAGCAGAAGATACCTTTTTAGAGTATAAAAAATTAGCAGGAAATTATGAAAATTATATTCGAACGGCTTTTAATTTAGCTGTTTCTATTGACAATTTAAGAGATTGGTTAAAATTAGAACCTCTTAATTGTCAAAAATACGGATTACAACTTATTTATAATATTGCAAATTCTATTAAACATAAAATTATTGAAAGGAAAAATAAAAATAAATATTTAGATGATGTATATGATTTAAAAGTTATTCCAATGACTCCTTTCTATGGAATAGATAAGCGTTTAGACCATATATTGAGAGTTTCTTGTAAGACAGATAATCTTTTAGTCAAAGAAGCGGCAGATTTTAAGAAAATTGCGGAATCGGCAATAAATGAATTAGAGCAACATATCAAACTTTCTGATTAAAAACACACCCACAATAGCTTTGCCTATATAGATTATATTGCTTTGAAAGCTCTAAACTTTTCTTAAATCCCTCATTTTTCTTGAAATTTTCCTCAAGAAAAAAAATATCGTGCTTTTCAGAAAGCTCTTTGCCGATTTGATTAATAATAGCTGTGTTTTTATGAGGACTGATTGTCAAAACCGTTGTAAATCCGTTAAAATCGTTTTCTTTTGCATAAATGGCAGTTTTTTCAAGCCTTAACCTGAAACATATTTCGCAGCGCCTGCCCCCTTCTTTTTCCTGTTCAAATCCTTTGATAGCTTCAAGCCAAAGTTCAGAAGAATCTTCC
>MFRJ01000130.1:24426-24707 GCA_001784535.1 Candidatus Melainabacteria bacterium GWA2_34_9 | reverse complement strand
GTAAGAGTAATTCCGCAGGTACATAAATTTCTTGATTTATTATAAGGAGAAAGAATATTTTGCTTAAAATAAAACTGAATGGACAAGAAAAAGAAATTTCACAAGGAACAACGGTTCAAAATCTTCTCGATAAAATGAAGATAAAAAACACAATGTTTGTTGTTGAAAAAAATCTTGAAATTTTACCAAAAGAACATTACATCTCCTGCAAAATTTCTGAAAACGATAATATCGAAATCGTGGGGTTTTTCGGGGGTGGCTAATATCTAAACACTTATTTC
>MFRJ01000130.1:19658-24374 GCA_001784535.1 Candidatus Melainabacteria bacterium GWA2_34_9 | reverse complement strand
AATCACATTTAACTTTAATATGGATTGAATTATGAAAGAAGTACTAAAATGGGATGACAAATATTTAACCGACATTGAAATAATTGATTCCCAACACAAAAAAATCTTTAAATGCGTAAATCGTCTTTTTGATGCCCTTGAAAAATTAGAGGAAAAAGAAAAAATACTTAAATTAGTTAATTGCCTCGATTTTTATACAACCGAGCATTTTGATACAGAAGAAAAATACATGATAGAACTTGATTATCCTGAATATTCTGAGCATAAAGCCGCACATACCCACTTTAAACATATTTACGAAAGAATTAAACATAATTATGTTTATAAATATCATAAATCGGTTTATGTTTTGGCTATTCATCTAAATCACACTATGGCAGATTGGCTTGATTATCATCTCCAGAATGAAGATCAACGACTTGCAGAATTTTTGAGAAAAAAGTTTAAAAGATAAAACAAAATGAATAAATTAATCGGTCTATATATCTTTTTAATTATTTTAATTGCATTATTTGCTCTATTTAATGTTAATTTTTATCCTGATTTTTTAATTCGAGCACCCTTTACTCCTTTTATTCATAAATTATTTGAAGGATTAGTAACTTTTATATTTATTTTAATATTCCTGAAAGCCAATCAATTATATTCTGAAACACAAGATCAAAGAATGGCAATCATCGCAGGGAGCTTTTTAGCCGGAAGTTGTTTTAATTTTTATCATTTAAGTACTGATTTTGGACATTTATTTAATGTTTTAACTTTTGAAAATATTAAAATGAATCCTGAATTAATTTATTTACTGGCTACAAAACTTATTATTCCGATTTCATTATTTATTGCTATTTTTTACATAAAAAAATTTTCTGACAAAAAATTAAAATATTTTAGACTTAAAACTTATTCTTTATATTTCTGTATATTCCTATCAACAATTATTTGGGATAAATTTATCTTTCAGTTGCTTCCTGGATCTATTATTAACAAAATTTTATTGATTGAACATAATTTAAGCATTATTGATGAGTCTTTGTATTTTCTTATCGCTCTTTTTTTAATAGACAGAAATTTAACTTGCGGTAAAAAATTGTTTTCTGTGTTTATAGCAGGTTTATTTTTTCTTGGTTTATCAGAATTATTCGATATAAATCCGACATTTTGGGCAATTAATGAAGTTTTTTCTCATTCTTTAAAAACATTCGGTTTTCTGCTTATTTTTCTTGGAATTAAAAAATTTCAACTATTACCTGATATTAAAAGCATAAAAGAAAAAATACTTACTTCTCTGGCTTTGTTTTTAATTATATCGTATTTAACATTTTCATTTTTCATTTCATTAATATCGAAAATCAATTTATCTTTAAACCTGCCCTATATTTTTATTGAATTTTTATTAATTTCTGCAATTATCGGTTATATAATCACCTCGGATTTCACTTCGCCAATTTCGAATATTATTCAAATAATAAACAATTTTGAACCCGGAAAAAAATCGGAAAAAATAAAAATAAGTTCAAATGATGAAGTTGGTGAGTTAAGTAAAAAATTAAATGAAATTATTGACCGAGAATGGGATCATTCACAAAAATTATTGGCAAACCAGACAAAAATTCAAGAATTATTAGATATGGAACATCTTTTATTTGAAGTAACAAATATTATAAGAAGTTCTTTAGATATTAATAAAACTTTGTCTATTATTGGAGATGAAATAGCGAAAGTTTTTAATGTTGAAAGAGCATCAATAGTTGAATTTCCTTACTATAAGGATTACAAAAAATGGATAGTCCGAAAAGAATATAAAATTAATGAAGATATTAAAGGATTAGACAATATTGACTTCGATGTTAGAGCCGGTGAATACAACGGTATTTTTGTTGTTGATCAAGGGCAAAACCTTGTTATAAACAATCTTATGGAATCTGACACTCCTGATTTTTATAAAAAAAACTATGGCTCTATGGGTATAAAGTCAATATTAAGTGTTCCAATCAGAAGAGCTAAAGATAAATGGGGACTGATTTTTCTTTCTGAATATGAATATTACAGAGAATGGACAGAAGATGAAGTAACTTTACTTCAGACAATTGCCGACCAAATTTATATTGCCATAAAACAGGCAGAACTTTTTGAAACAGTAAAACAAACAGCTAATAGAGAAAGTTTATTGAGAAAAATAATTGAAATAATAAGAAGCACTCTTGATATTAATGAAACTAAAAAAACTTTTGTGACAGAAATAGGCAATGCACTTAATGCAAACAGAGTTTTTTTTATTGAATATGATCCTGAAACAAATACACCTTTAATTCTAAATGAATATTCAGAATATTTATCTTCTCCCGACCAGATAAGCTGTGTAGGATTTGATTTTTCAAGTCCGGAAGTTCAATCTTATACAAATATACATAAACAAACTAATCCTATAATTGTTCAAGATGTTGAAGAATTTATCAAAGAAAATAATCTTAAAGGGACATTGGAAGAACAATGGGTATCAAAAATACAGCTGAAAACAGGTCTTGGTATTCCTATATTTTATGGCACTAAAATTTATGGAGTACTGGCTGTACATTATACAAGAAAAAAAGTTTATATAACTGATGAACAGATAGAATTTGTTAAAACTCTCGGCAATCAAATGGGAATAGCCCTTTATCAAGTTAAACTTTATGAAACTGTTAAACAAACTGCTGAAAGAGAGAGTTTACTTAGACAAATTGTTGAAACAATCAGAAGAACCTTGGATATTAATGAAGCAAAAAAAATCATAGTTAATGAAATGGGAACGGTTTTTAATGCCGACAGGTGTTATTTCAGGGCTTTTGATAAAAAAACAGATAAGTTTTTACCTCCTGGTATTGAATATCTAGCTTCTCCCGACATAGAAAGTTTAATGAATGTTGAGCCAGATCAGGAAGGATTAAAGTATTTTATAGATACTCTTACAAAACAGGAGAAAGGTTCATATCCTATAATTGTTGATATAGATTCCATAAAAGATCCTTTAGTAGAAAGATATATGAAAAATGCAGGAATACTGGTGGATTATGCTATACCAATGTGGGACAGGGAAGATGAGCTTACATATCTGGTACTTCATTATGCAACACAAAAACCTGGTCTACAAAAAGAAGATTTGGATTTAATGGAAACTATAGCAAAACAGGTAACAATAGCGATTGATCAGGCTAAACTTTATGAAACGATTAAAGAACAAGCTGAAAGAGAAATCTTGCTCAGAAAAATTGTTGAAACAATCAGGAGTACTTTAGATATTAATGAAATAAAAACTTTATTTGTTAATAGTATAGGTCAATTTTTTAAAGCAAACAGAGTTTTATTTTCAGAATTTAATCCGCAAAAAAATATGTATGAACCTGTAGATCACTATTCAGAATATTTATCCAGCCCAAAAGAAATCAGTTTTATCGGATATGATTGGTCAAATCCTGAAATAAGCGAATATATACAGCCCTTAATAGAAAAGCAGGAGATTAATATATATAATTTAGATGAATATTTAAAACAAAATCCTAAATCTCCTGCTTTTATAAGTCTTTTTAGAAATGCAAATGTTCAATCAAGCTATAATATTCCCGTATTATACTTAAATGAAAATATGGGATATTTTTGTGTTGAATTTACACAAAAAGAATATAGAATACCTAAAGAAGAATTTGAATTTCTTAAAGATCTTATTAATCAAGTAGGTATTGCTATTCATCAGGCTAAACTTTACGAAACCATTAAAAAACAAGCTGAAAATGAAAGGATTTTAAGAGAAATAATAAGTGAAATCAAAGTTTCTCAAACTCTTGAAGAAGTATATGACTATATTATTACAAAATTAGCTAATACTTTTGATACAGAAAGAGCTTTTTTTGTAGAAATTCCGGCATTCGAAAATGAAAAACCCTCAATAAAACATCAATATCACAAACGACCTGATATTCCTTTTATACCTGACCATATGATTCAGGAAAAATGTCTTATGAATTTAATTGAAACAGCAAACAAAAAAGGTATTGCCATTATTAGCAATACCAGCGAGCATAATCAAGATGATGAAAGACTTCAGAACTTTTTTAAAACTTTCAATATAAAATCAATATTATTAGTTCCTTTAATCAGATATAACCACGATATAAAATTATTGGGAGCTTTTGTGCTTTGTTTAGGCAGAATTAAAGAGTGGAGTGAAGATGAAATAAATCTTATAAAATCAATTGCCGGCTCAACTGTAACAGTTGTCTGGGAAATCAAAAAAAGAATTGAACTGGAAGAGTTAAGAGATGTTTTTATCTTAACACTTACTCATGATCTTCAGGTGCCACTTGTAGGAGAGCATAAAGCATTGGAATTTGTTACCTCAAGACCTGCTGAACAGCCTATCGGTAAATTTAAGGACATTATAACCGACATTTTAAAAAGTAATGAAGGATTAACTACTCTTTTAAAAAAATTATTAAACACCTATAACTTTGAATCAGGAAAACAAAAATTGGATTTATCTCTAGAAAATTTAAGTGTTCCAATAACTGAAGTAATAGATTCATTAAAAGATTTAGCTGATTCCAAACAAATATCTATTGAAACTCAAATAGATGAAAATTTACCTTCTATAATGATGGATTCAGGACAAATCAAAAATGTTCTGCATACCTTATTAGAAAATTCTATTACTTATATTCAACAAGGCGGCCATATTATTATAAA
>MFRJ01000130.1:11105-19642 GCA_001784535.1 Candidatus Melainabacteria bacterium GWA2_34_9 | reverse complement strand
CCATGGCAATTGCAATTGAAAGAAAAATCGGAGCAGGATTAGGACTATATCTGGCAAAACAAATAATTGAAGCACATAGAGGAAGAATTTGGTTCGAAACAGAACTGAGAAAAGGCACAACTTTCTATTTTAGCTTACCTTTAGAGTAATTATTTATATCTTAGTAATTACATACACTGAGCTTAATACACGTGCTGCAACTTCTATAAAATCTTTAAATACTTGAGTCCAATCAATCTGTAGCTGTTCTTTTCTTGGTACTAAAATTGTGTCTCCCGGTTCAAGTTTCTTTCTTGAAGCAAATTTAACTCTTTCTGCCATACCACCAGCTTTAACAATATATATTGCATTTTTATGAGAATATTCCGTAAAGCCACCTACATTATTAATATAATCTTTAACAGTTTTGTTTTTGTCGTAGTTAATTGCCGTCTGATTCATTGTTTCACCTAAAACCATAATATATTTTGACAAGAGCGGAACAAATATCTCATCACCTGGCTGTATATCTAAATTTTCATCTTCTGACAGGTTATTAACATCATTAGAATTTATATTCAGGCTAATTCTTCCATAACCTTTTTGAGCTTTTTCTTTCAGCATTTCAAGTAAATTCATCTGATTTTTAATATAGCTTTGAACATTAACATTAATCTGTTTCTGATCTGAAATTTCAAGTTTGGTCAGTTTATCAGATAAGCTTTCCTGCTGTTTTAAAATATAATCATCAAGAATTTGTTTTTGCGTATCTAAAACTGATTTTCTCAAGAAGATTATTCCTTTTAAATAGCCGTTATTATTAACTCCGCCTGCCATATTAATAACGTCTTTAAGCTTCAAATTATCTGAATATTTATAAATTCCGGGAGTATTAACATGTCCTAATATCTGAACTGTTTCCAAATTTTCGTTTGGTTTCAACTCTCTAAAAAGTATTCTGTTTCCTGCCTGTAAAATTAAGTCCTGTGTTTTATTGTTTTGCACAAGTAGGTCATACAGGTAAACCACTTTTGTTATTTCTTTATTATTAAGAGAATTTTCAGCAATACTTATATTATATTGATTATTACTTGCATTTTCAACGGCACTTGACGTGCTTTGGCTATTATTATCAACATTTTCAGCAGTATTTATAATATTTTGATTATTTTTTCCAGTAAATTCAGCAACAATGTTTTTGATTTGTATTTCGTCAATTTTTTTATCAGTATTGCTTACGTTTTCAAAATTTGAAGAATTTACAGTGAATCTGACCGAGGCAAGAACATTTTTTAATGTCATATTTTCATTATAAGGAATTATTCCGGGATTAAGTATGCAGCCTGAAACGCATATAGTTTCCATAGTCGTGCTTGGAAATATTTTTATTTGATCCTGCGGCATTAATTCAGGATTTGTATAACCGTTAAAAAAATCTATAAGCGAAACAGGTATTGAAACAATTTCTTTTGATATCCCAGAAACTCTTTCTATTACAGCCTGATCTGTAAAAGTGCCTGATAAAAGTTCGTCTTTTGATTTCAACACATCAGCTAATTTTAGTCCTTTTTTATATTGAAACCTTCCCGGATTTTTAATATTACCTGAAATATTCACAAAGTTTTCAGGCTGGTCATAAAGATTTTTAAATTGTAAAAAATCACCGTCTTTAAGCTTTAACTGCGCTAAATCACTGTATTTGACATCATAAATTTTTTTTCCCCCGCTAACTAAATCAAACCCTTCAATCTGCATAAGTTTTTGATTTATATTCGGAAGAAATCCTGATGCAAAATTAACAATATCTTTTAGAGTTTCATTATTTTTAAATTCATATATTCCGGGATTTTTAACTCCGTTATCTACTGCCGCTACTTTACCAACAGGTTTAACAAAAATCAGATCGCCTTCTCCAAAAGTGATTTGATTATAATTTCCATTTAAAATCAGTGCATATAAATCAACAGATTTTCTTTTTTTGGTTTTGGAATTAATGTATATTACTTCTCGGAGAGAGCCGTTTTTTTGAATTCCGCCGGCAAAATTCAGCGCATCAAGAATAGTTGAGCGTGTATTTACAAACACTGTACCGGGGTATTTAACGTTTCCTGTAATAATTACAGGAAATTTTCCTGAATCAGCGACAACAGCCTTAACTTTTATGTTATCAAACTTGGATGACACTCCTTGCATAATAGATTTTTCTACTAAAAATATCGTTCTACCTTTTGCAGGAATAATTCCAACACCTTGTATAAAGAGATTGCCTTCTTTATCGACCTGAACATCGTTTGAATTTTTAATAAGTTCACTTCCGCTGAGGTTTATCATATCTATCGAATCGCCCCAGAAGTATATATCAAGTCTATCACCGATATTAAGCTTATAATCTTTGGAAGTTTTACTGCTATCTGTTAATACAGATTTATTAGTAAAAATTTCATATCCGAATTGTTTTAAATAATCCGGTTTATCAGGATTATAAAAGATTTTTTCTATATTGCTTATATTGATATTATTTTCTGTTTTATTATAAAGTTGTACAGTTTTATTATTATCTTCTGCGTTTACAACAGTTGGTTTAGTAAAATAAGTATTATTATTTTCGGCATATACAGGCACATAAAAACAATTTATCAAAAAAAACCCAATAACAATCCACGATATAAACAAATTATTTTTGTTTTGCATAGTCGAACCTTCTCCCAAGATTTATTTTTCATTCCCTTTAATTAACGAGCCAGCTTAAATATAAATATAATGAACATAAATGTAATAAATATAAGATACTATAAAAAATTCTTTTTAGTATATTGTATTTTTCAACATATTTATTGCAAAAAGGATTTTATAGTCTAAAATTATTATTAATAAAAAAATAAATACGAATAGGAGAGAGGTCAATGGACAAAATTTTAAGAATTAACATGGGCGCTGAAGGTGAACCCAGTGCTACTATTACTTCAAATAAAGAATACGAAGGGCTTGGGGGAAGAGGGTTAACTTCTGCGGTTATTTCTAAAGAAGTTACACCGCTATGTCACGCTTTAGGCGAAGAAAACAAGCTCGTTATTGCACCCGGCTTATTAAGCGGTTCCATTGGCGTTATGACAGGCAGACTTTCTATAGGCTGTAAAAGTCCGCTTACCGGAGGAATAAAAGAATCCAACGCCGGAGGACAAGCTGCTCAAGTACTTGCCCGACTAGGCTATGCCGCAATTATCATTGAAGGGAAACCTAAAACAGATGATCTGTATAAAATCGTTATCAATAAAGACGGTATCAAGATTGTTCCTGATAATAGCCTTAAAATGCTTGGCAATTACAAAGTTATTGAGAAAGTAAAAGAAGAATACGGCGAAAAAGTAGCTTGTCTTTCTATTGGTCAGGCAGGGGAAATGAAGATGGCTTCGGCATCAATAGCCTGCACAGATATGGAATTAAGACCGACACGCCATGCAGGACGCGGCGGAGTAGGTGCAGTTATGGGTTCAAAAGGAGTCAAACTGATTGTTCTTGATGACAAAGGAATGTCAATGCGCGCGCCAAAAGACCCTGAAAAATTTAAGGATGCAAACAAAAGATTTGCTGAAGGTTTACAAAAACATCCTGTTACAGGTCAGGGGTTAGCTGCTTATGGAACTAATGTTTTAACAAATATTCTTAATGAAGCAGGTGGGTATCCTACACGCAACTTTAAAACAGGACAGTTTGAAGGTGCTTCAAATATTAGCGGAGAATTAATGGCTGAAATAGAAGCAAAAAGAGGCGGTCAACCAACACATGGCTGTCATAGAGGTTGTATTATCAAATGCTCAGGAATTTATGTTGATAAAGACGGAAATTATATAAGCAAACAGCCTGAATATGAAACAGTTTGGGCTCATGGCGGTCATTGCGGAATTGATGACCTTGATAAAATTGCTATGCTGGATCACCTTGATGATGATATCGGCATTGACACCATTGAAACAGGCGTTGCAATCGGTGTAGCTATGGATGCGGGCATAATTAAATTTGGTGATGCCGATGGTGCAATCAGACTTGTTAAAGAAATTGGGGAAGGTACACCTTTAGGTCGCATACTTGGCAGCGGTGCAGGCACAACGGGCAAAGTCTTCGGAGTGGAAAGAGTTCCAGTAGTTAAAAATCAGGCATTACCTGCTTATGATCCGAGATCAGTTAAAGGTATCGGTGTAACTTATGCCACAAGCCCTATGGGGGCAGATCATACCGCAGGATATTGCATTGCTACAAATATTTTAAAATCAGGAGGATACGTTGATCCTTTAAAAACTGAAGGACAGGTTGAACTTTCCAGAAATCTTCAGGTTGCAACAGCTGCTATTGATGCGACAGGCTTATGTTTATTTATTGCTTTTGCAATATTAGACCAGCCGGAAACTTTTCAGGCTATGCTGGATATGATAAATGCTTTCTACGGGCTTGAAATGACAGCTGACAGTGTTGTTAAACTAGGGCAAACGATTCTTTCAACCGAAAGAGACTTTAATAAGAGAGCCGGCTTTACATCAGCTCAAGATCGATTGCCGCATTTCTTTAAAGTAGAGTCTGTTGCTCCTCATAACGAAATTTTTGATATTAAAGATGAGGATTTAGACAGCGTGTTTAACTGGGAAACAACAGCAACGACTAATTAAGGATATTTATGCCCATCACAGTTAAATTATTTGCAACTTTGCGTAAAGGGCAGTTTCCTGAAAGTGCAACCGAAGGTAAATTTGAACACTATCAAGGAATTACCATAAGACAAATCATCAAATGGCTTCATATTACTGAAGAAGAGCCTGCAATAATTTTCATTAACGGTCGCCATTCTGACCTTGATCAGGAATTAAAAAGCGGTGACATAGTATCGCTTTTTCCTTTAGTCGGCGGAGGTTAATGCCCCTCATTATTCAGCATTTTAACAGCGTGTTCCATAACAGGAATAAGTATTTTTGTGCATAAATTTACTGCTTTAACAGAGCCGGGGAAATTTACGATGACAGTTTTGTTTTTAATACCTGCAAAACCACGGGAAAGCATTGCCTGAGGGGTTTCTTTATAAGATTCAGCCCTGAGTATTTCCGCGATTCCGGGTAATGCTTTATCACAGTATTTTTCACAAACATCAGGAGTAATATCACGATCAGATAGCCCTGTTCCCCCTGTAGTTATTATAAAATCAGATTCCAAAGCATTATTTAAAGCCTTTAAAAGCTGTTCTTCTTCATCAGGGACGATAACTCCGGAAATTTCAATATTATCAATATGCTGCTTTAAGATATTCTCGATAGCAGGACCTGATAAATCTTCGTAAATCCCTTTAAAAGCCCTGTCAGATACTGTAATAACAGTTACTTTCACTATTAATTTCTCCACCTTTTATTACTTTTGCAAAAATTCCGTTACGCGGCATAACACAGTCGCCCACCTGCTGAAAAATTGCGCATTTGTTATTGTGACATTCTTTGCCTATCTGTGTTACCTCAAGAATTGCTTCACCGATATGCAATTTTGTCCCAACGGGTAAATGTGCTAAATCTACGCCCTCTGTAGTTATATTTTCCGCAAAATCACCGTATGTAACCTTTGCACCTTTTTTAATCATTTCTTCTATGTCTTCCTGAGCCAAAAAAGAAACCTGTCTATGCCAGTTTCCGGCATGGGCATCATCGACAATCCCATGATTTTCCTGCAACATTGCCTTTGCTACTGGCTTTTTCAGTTCTCCTTTTTTCTCCGAGATATTTATTGATAAAATTTTAAACTTATTCATATTTTTTCTTCTCAACAAGATAAATATTTTCTATTTTCATCTCTTTATCAACAGCCTTGCACATATCATAGATTGTAAGCGCCGCTAAAGAAACAGCCGTAAGCGCTTCCATCTCCACGCCTGTTTTGCCCGATGTCGTCACAAAGCTTTTTATTTCAACACCATCCTCAACTACTTCAAATTCAATATCAACATGTTCTAAATTGAGTCCATGGCATAGTGGAATCAAGTCATCAGTTTTTTTGGCTGCCATGATACCTGCTATTTTAGCTACAGACAAAGCATCCCCTTTTTTCAGCATATTATCTTTCAAAAGCTGAATGGTATTGCTGTTTAAAATTATCTTTCCATAAGCAATTGCGGTTCTTTTTATAATATTTTTTAAGGAAACATCAACCATACTGGCTTTTCCCTTATCATCAAGATGTGAGAAATTATCCATTATCCACCTATTTCTATCATTTGCTTTGATGAACACACAAGACCTTTTTCAGGTTTTGCCAGAATTGTTTGTTTAAGAGAATCACTTATGTTCTCAAAATTAATTTTATATTCCATATCTGAATGAAGACAGGGTTTCAAAACGCCATTAGAGAGCAATCTGATCCGATTACAAGCGCTGCATTTTGGTGGTCTGTCAAATTTATAGTTATCCTGTTTTTGAGCATTGAGATTGAAATGGTTAATCAATTGCAATTTTATATTTCTGTCATTGCAAAATTTTTGCATGTTCTCTAGTTCATCTATATTTAAGTCTTTCAGGACAACCATATTTAATTTAATCAGGAACTTATTATCTATAGCTGATTCAATACCGTCTACGACATCTTTTATATTGCCGCCTCTTGTGATTTTTTCGTATCTTTCCTTGTCCAATGTATCAAGAGAAATATTAATACTGTTTAAACCTGCTTTCTTTAGATTTTCTGCTTTATCAGCAAGCAAAGTCCCGTTTGTTGTTAAAGAAAGATGCTCAATCTCATTAATATTGGAAATTTTTTCTATCAAGCTTTCTATATTCTTTCTGGTTAGCGGTTCTCCTCCGGTAAGCCTGACTTTATTTATTCCCAGAGCGGCTGCTTCTTTAACTACTGTTTCAATTTCTTCGTAGCGCAGAATTTCATTATGATTCATCAGCTGTATACCTTCTTCCGGCATACAATATACGCAGCGCAAATTACATCTGTCAGTTACAGAAATCCTTAGATAATTAATTTTTCTGTTAAATTTGTCTAACATCTATAATTTCACCTTTATTTAGCTCAAAGACTCCTTTGTTTAATATTATTAGTGCATTTGTTTTGCATAAAGCATTGATATGAGCCGAGCCATGATATTCCTCAGGGTGAATATATTTACCGTCAAAATATACCGGTTTATATTCAAATCTATCGCTGTTTCTTCTTTTTATTGTATCAATTAATTCGCCTTTGCAAAGGTGCGGGATAAAATTATAGCCCATCATTTTATAAATAAGCGGTTTTACAAAAACCTCAAACGACACGAAAGTTGATACAGGGTTTCCTGGCAAACCAAAAACAAAGACACCGTTTTTTTCTCCAAACACTATAGGTTTTCCTGGCTTAACTGCTATTTGCTCGAATTTTAAATCCACAGAAAGCTCTTTAAGAACTTTTGGGACGTAATCATAATCTCCCATAGAAACTCCGCCGGAAATTATTACAAGATTGCATTCCAAAAAAGCTTTTTCAAGACATTCGCGAGTTGCTTTTTCATTATCATTTATAATCCCGTAATAATTACACTTTGCAGGGATAGATGTAATCTGATTGTATAATTGGGGTCCGTTGCTGTTGTATATTTTGCCTGTTTCAAGCTCTTCTCCCGGATTAATGATTTCTGAGCCTGTCGTAATTAAGCCTACAACAGGTTTTTTATAGACTGGAATTTCTTTTAAGCCTATGGAAGAAAGCGATGCTATTTCCTGAATCCGTATTAATGTACCTGTATTAAATACTTTATCTCCTTTTTTGAGGTCTTCTCCTTTATAGCAAATATTATTTGTTTGTTCTTCTTGTGTAATATGAATTAATCCGCTTTTTTCTTCAGTAAATTCAACGCGAACAACTTCATCTGCTCCATCTGGAATCATTGCACCAGTCATAATCTTAGAACACTCGCCTTTATTTAAAGTTTTTCGCGGAATATATCCTGCCGGAATAGTTTCAACAACTTTAAATGAGTTTATATTATCTGATGAGTTATATGCATAGCCATCCATAGCAGATTTATTAAACACAGGAAGGTCTATACTGCTATAAATATCTGAACTTATAATTCGCCCAAGAGAATTTATAACATTTATCTTTTCGTGTTCCAATGAAACTTTGCTATTTAGGATAATCTCCAGTGCTTTATCAGGATTTATCATATTATTCTCACTTTTCATATAAGTATTTATATTGCTGTAAAAGGGCTTGAATTTATCTTTAATAATCTTTAGGGCATAATTGCAGTCAAATTGTTCATCTATTATTATATCTGCAAATTCTCTGGCAAGTGCAGATGTTTCTTTTTCGGGTTTGTCATTTCCTTTTAAGAAAACCGAAAAGTCAGGTTTGATAAATGTATAAATGGAATTACTTTCAATTATCAAGTAATTTATCGTGTTTTTGCCCTGTAATGTTTTGATATAATCAATCCCTTCATCTATATTATGAAACAATTTTTCTTCTTTGTTAGGATTATATTGATTATGACCAAATTTAATTATCTCATACTCTTGATCTCCGAATATTTTACAAATATTTTTAGC
>MFRJ01000130.1:1590-11078 GCA_001784535.1 Candidatus Melainabacteria bacterium GWA2_34_9 | reverse complement strand
AGAACCTGATATGACGATGATTTTCATTAATCAACAATTTCCCCGTTTTCAATATGAATTATTTTATCTGCAATTTTTTTATTAAAAGCATCATCATGAGAGCTGAATATAACGGTGGTTCCAAATTTCTTTTTTGTTTCTTCAAGAATCTCCGCTATTTTTTCTCTGCTGTTTCTATCAATATGCGCAGTAGGCTCATCAAGGAGAATAACTTTAGGTGAAATAGCTAAAGCTCTTGCAATAGCAACTCTTTTTATCTCACCTATAGATAATCCTTTGCTTTTTCTGTTTTCAAATCCTGACAGGTCAACTAATTTAAGCATTTCATGAACAATTTTTTCTATTTTGTCATTACTTTCTTTGCGAATTTTTAAGCCGTAAGCAACGTTATTATAGACTGTACCGGTGAGAAGAAGCGGGTTTTGATGAATATAAACAGTTTCTTTTCTAATAAGTTTATAGTTATTAGACCCAATAGGCTTATTTTTATAATATAAATAGCCTGTTTCTACTTTTAACAATCCGTTTAAAATCTTCAGCAAAGTAGTTTTTCCAGAGCCGTTAGCCCCAAATAATGCATATATTCTGCCTTCTTCTATATCAAGATTCTTTATATCTATGGCTTTATGCTTATTGTATGAGAAAGCAATGTTTTCTAATCTATATATCATGCGTCCCTTAAAATATATTCATTCTTAAAAGTAAGATAAACAGTAAAATTGATTAATACAGCGAGCAAAATAAGTATTATACCAAGAGATATACCCATAGCAAACTCACCTTTGCCTGTTTCAAAAGCAATTGCTGTAGTAATTGTGCGTGTATATCCGCGTATATTACCGCCTAGCATCATGGAAATTCCCACTTCCGCTATTACCCTTCCAAATCCAGCCAGAATTGCAGATAAAATCAAAGGCTTATTCTCATGAAAAAGAGCTTTCATTAAATCAAATTTATTAGCGCCCAATGTTATTAAGGTTTCATGGAGCAATCTGTCGGTTTTGGTAAAGCCTGCAAGAATTATAGTTGTTATTATCGGTATTGCCAGAACTATCTGACCAATAACAACTGCCATTGGAGTAAATAAAAGATTATACTCACCAAAAGGCCCTGAGCGGGATATAAACATATAAACGGTTAAGCCGATAACAACTGTCGGAATAGCAAGTAGGCTATTTAAAATGGCTATTAAAACTCTTCTGGATTTTGAACTCATTAAGTCTATAGCTATTGCCAGAGGAATACTAAAGCAGCTAGCAATAATTATCGAAAAAATTGTAATTTTTAATGTAATAAATACAATTTCATATAAGTTCTTATCAAACGTGGTTAAAAGGATATAAGATTTTTCTATAGCGGATAATAGCATAACAAATACCTTTTAATGTGCTGCAACCGGATAAAACAGCTGCTGACCAGAAATTTTATAGCTTTTGATAATTTGTTGCCCTTCTTTTGAAGTAATCCAGTTTATTAAACTCATTGCTCCCTGATAATTTATGCCCTTATGTATAGCTGGATTTACTGCAATTATTCCATAAGGATTCCTCAACTCAGAATCTTTCTGGTAGATGATATTCAGGTGTATTTTTTTCTTTAATGCAATATATGTAGCTCTATCGGCAAGAGTATAGGCATTTAAATTGTCAGCCATAAAAATGACTGTTTCCATACTTTGTCCGGCATCTTTGTACCAGCTTCCCTGAGGCTTTAAATAACATGTGTTTCTCGGAATTTTTGTGGTTCTCCAAATTTTCATTTCTTTTTTGTAAGTGCCTGAATCATCTCCGCGTGATATAAATGGTGCTTTTTGATTATAGATTTTTTGGAAAGCTTCAGATATGGTTTTAGATCTACGTATTCCGGCAGGATCGTCTTTAGGTCCAATCAGAATAAAATCATTGTACATTACTTCTTTTCTGTTAACACCGAATTCTTTTAGCACAAATTCATATTCTGAATTCCTGTCATGAACCAAAACAACATCTACATCGCCATTTTCACCCAATTTAAGAGCTTTTCCTGTACCAACAGAAATAACATCGACTTTTATTCCTGTTTTCTTTTCAAAAGGAGGTATTAAAACATTAAGCAGACCGCTGTTTTCAGTACTGGTTGTTGTTCCCAGTTTTAATCTTTCTGCTGCCAGAATATGATTATTTAATGAACTTCCAAGAATTATCAAAAACAATGTAATTAAAACTTTAGAAGCAACCCAATTGACACGCATATATTTTCACCTTTTCCTCTTCGCAGATTCTGCCAACTTCAACAAGAGGCATATTAAACTCTTCAGCTATTTTATGAGCTTTTCGGCAGGATAATTGTTTCTTATTCTCTATTAATTCTATTTTTTGTAATATTCTTTCTCTTACTCTTTCACATTGATCCATATAATAATTTATAATCTCCTGTTATTTTAAACAACTAATTTTTAAATTCTTGTTAAGCTGAAAATTTCTTTTAATTCTTGATTAGAAAGTTCTGTGATTAATTTTTCACCTGTGGAGACGGTTAAATCAGCCAATTCTTTTTTTGTTTTAATCATTTCATCAATTTTTTCTTCAAAAGTTCCCAAAGTAATTAGCCTGTGAACAATTACATTATGAGTTTGTCCGATTCTGTAAGTTCTGTCTGTTGCCTGATCTTCTACAGCAGGATTCCACCAGAGGTCATAATGGATTACATTTGTGGCAGCAGTTAAATTAAGCCCCGTTCCTCCAGCTTTTAGCGAAATAATCATAAGCTTTATGTCTTCATTGGTTTGGAACGCCTCAACCATTTCATCTCTTCGAATGCGGGTTACGCTGCCGTGAAAAAACGGCACATCTATATTAAATTCATCTTTTATCATTTTGACTAGCAAGTCGCCCATCTCTTTATACTGGGTGAAAATTATTGCTTTCTCGTTCTGCTCTTGTATTTGCTCGATTATTGAGAATAATTTTTCTGTCTTGCCTGATAAATCTTTTGTGAGTTTATCTATTTTTGTATATTGGGTAGGGTGGTTGCAGATCTGCTTTAATGAAGTTATAAGCTTGAAAATATGCCCTTTTCGGTCAATTCCTGTTTTGCCTTCCATTGCCTTAAAAGAATTTTCCAGTACTTTTTCATAAAGTGCCGCCTGTTCTTTTGTAAGATAACAGTATTCGTCAAAAACAAGCTTTTCAGGAAGATCGCTTATAATGGATTTGTCACTTTTCAGCCTTCTCAATGTAAAAGGCGCTGTCGCAAGTTTGAGTTTTTCTATTCTTTCTTCATCCCTAAATTTTTCTATCGGCATAGCATAGTTTTGCTGAAAACTCCTTAAATTGCCAAGATAGCCTTTATTAGTAAAATCAAAAATACTCCAGAGCTCGCTCAATCTGTTTTCTACAGGCGTACCTGTCATAGCGATGTATGTCTTTGTTATTAAAGATTTTACAGCCATTGTCTGTGCAGCATCAGGATTTTTTATATTTTGCGCCTCATCAATAATTACAAAATCCCATTCTTTATTCTTGAATTCTTCTAAATCATTTCTTAGAAGTCCATAAGTGGTTAAAGCAATATCTATTCCGTTTAATTCCAAGCTTCTTTCTGTTCCATGATAAATATATACCTTTAAAGACGGCGCAAATTTTGCGCATTCTTTATACCAGTTCCCTAAAAGTGTTGTAGGGCAAACAACAAGAGCAGGTTTATTAAGCTTGTTTTCTTCTTTTAGTTTTAAAAGAAGACTTATAACCTGTATTGTTTTTCCAAGCCCCATATCATCTGCCATGCAGGAGCCAAAACCCCTCATGGAATTTGAATAAAGCCACTTAAATCCTCTTTCCTGATAAGGACGAAGTGTTCCTGTTAAGCCCTCAGGAATATTGATTTCCTCAATTTTGAGATAATCATCAATCGCTCTTTTAAATGCATCACCGGCATCAAAGTCTATGCCGTTATAAAATCCCGAGAATGCAGACTGCAAAAGCCCCATTGAATCTGAAAATTCAGGCGAAGGATCATTTAACTTTTGAAGAATTGAGTTTATATCTTCAGGTTTTAAAAGAATATAGTTGTCTTTATATTTAACAATTCCGTCGGCTGATTTTACCAATTCCAAAAATTCTTCTTTGGAAATCTTTTCATCACCAATTGCAATCTCGTAAGAAAAATTTAACAACTCATTAAAAGAAAGTTTTGACTTGTTCTCCGTCTCAAATAAAGTGCTTATATCGAAGTTTTTAGAGTTTTTTAATCGTGCTTTTAATAAAATACGCGGAGAAATTATTTTTTTTAGCTCTTTGGGTATTACAACTTTTATCTCAAGTGCGTTTAAGAAAACAGATAGTTTTGATATTATTTCCAAAATTTCTTTCAAATCAATAACAGCAATTTCTAAACCTTTTGCGTCCAAAATATCTTTTAATACTGGCAGATAGTTAGAAGCAACCATAATTTGTCCGATTATATCAGATTTAACCTGTTGCGCAGGAATTGAAAAAAGTTGTTCTTCTGTCTCAAAAAGCTGAGAAAGCGGGATTATGTCATTATTTTTAGAATTAATAATATCTATATAAAGCGCAAACTCATTTTTATCTTGATTATCACTCTCGGAAAACAAGCGTTCATTTTCTTCTTTGTTGGTTTTAAGGGATTCAATTCTGAGAACAGGTCTGATGCTTTTATTTTTTCCCGAAATAACATCCAGCCAATAAGAAATACTTAACGCAATATTCTTGCCTTCCGCTGTAACGGCACCAAGAGAATTAGGTTTGGTAAAAACGCCGGTAACAGGATCATTTTTAAATTTTGATGCTCTTAAAAACGTTACTTTGTGAACAAGGTGAGTCAAAAACATTGACAGGATGTCATAAGAAGCTTCTTGCGCAAGTAACTTGCTGCCTTTATCTTTAAACACAAAATTGGGCGGCATAACAGAATTATGGTAAGAGACAGCTTCTTCAATATTGGCTTTGCCCGATACAGGCACATATCTTATACTAAAATTAGTGCTGTCATCCATAACAACTTCAGGAACAAAAGAAAGAGACCTTACCAGCTCAACTGCCAGTGAAGCCGTTGTCTTTAGAAAATGCGAAGAAGCAGAAATTTCATCATTATCATCACTCAGCGAATGATACAAAAAATAGTCAAAAACAATATCTGCCTTTACGCTTATACCTTCTTTTTCCTGTAATGAAATTTTTTGTTCATTTTCATCAAAGACAGGTACTGTTAAGCTTTTTGTAGAAAATTTTACGCGTGAACCTTTTGATTTCAAATAATACAGAAAACTATTTACAGGTGTAACAAAGGCTTTCAAAATATTATCATCGGAATAATACAGGTAAAAGCCTGTATTTCTTACAGGCGGCAATTTTTCTGTGACAAGAATACTGTCCAGCTCGGTTTCAACAGTTTCATATATATTTATTAATTTAGACTTAAAATCTTTTCGCTCAAAAAATAGAGGATCATTTGGAAGTATAAAAAATAAAGAGCTGATATCTGTTTTAGGAAAAGAAAGATCTAGAAAATCACTATTTACAGTATATTCATGCCGGTTAAATATGACCTCCTCGGCTGGTATAAATTTATCGTGGATATTTCTATTAAGTTTATCAATATAATCATTTTTAAAACCTGTTGCTTCAATTAATTCAGCCGTTGAAATTCCTCTTAAATTTAAAACAAGAAAAGGCTTTTTATTTATTTCTTTTTCAAGTGATCTGTAAACAGCGGCTATTTGGGGACAAATAAGTTTTTCACCACAAGTGCACAAGGTTTTTACATCATCAAGTTTTTGCGGAAAAACACCTAAATTTTCTTTATCAATCAACTCCATAAACGATTCCGAAAAACACCCGAGACTAATATCAAGGGCTATCGAAGGATTTGTCGATATAATGTTTTTTATTTTCTCTTTTGTTGTTTTATCAGCTTCTTTAACAATAATTTTAATTTTATATATTCTGGAATCTGCACATTTAACTTCGGCATTTATATCTTGTCCTGCAATTTTCAATCCCTTAAGCACCTTAGCATCGCCGTAAAAATTTTCCGAGAAAGCAAGACTGTTTTCCAGATATACATGTTTTAGGGATTTAATCCAAAAACTCCCCAATGTTTCAATATGAGTCTGCGAATTATAGTTTTTCATAATAAATTAAATATTTTTCCTGCAAAAACAACGAAAGATTAATTATTTATCATAACACTAATATCGTATAATTTTTTATATTTTAAATTCCATTAATAATCTCGAGAAAAATTGATATTTTATTATTACAAACTTCCACCAACGGCTTTGTACAAACTTAATGAATCTATAAAACAATCTGTTTTGCTTTGTGCCTGTTCTTTTTCTAGTGTTAAAACTCTTTCTTTATACTGAAGTGTATCAAGATATGAAATTGCGCCATGTTCGTATTTAATATTTATGCTGTATAAATTATCTTTTTCGTGATCAATTCTGTTTAAATTGTTTAAGTTTTTCTGTGAGTCGAACTTTAACATAGCCAAGCTATCATTAACTTCTTGAAATGAAGTAAGAATAGTCTTTTGATACTGTTGCAGTACTTGTTCGTACTTATATTTTTTAGCTTTTAACCTTGCCTTTCTTTGTCCTCCGGAAAAAACTGTTTCTAAAAGACTTACTCCGCCAGAAAGCATATAGCTGTCCCAGTTAAAGGATTTTGCTAAAGTGTTAGAGTTAAAACCAAACTGACCTGTAAGAGTTATGTCAGGCAAAAAATCCTTTTTTGCAAGGCTAACATCAATTTTAGATTTTTGTAATTCAGCTTCAGCTTTTAATAGATCTGGTCTTTTTTGAATAACTTCGTTTTTGAAATTTTCCGGTAAATGTTCGGGAAGTTCAATATTATCAATAGATGTCCTTTCCAGAGACAATGAATTATCAACGGTATCACTTGTAAGAGCCGCTAATTGATTTAAAAAGACAACTTGATATTTTCCGATATCACTTAATACTGATTCTGATTCAGTCAGGAATTTTTCTGCTAATGTAACTTCTGTTGCGGTTGATAATCCGTATTTATAATTTTCTTTAGTTAAATTCAAAATCTCTTTCCTGATGTTCACAATTTGTTTTTGCAATTCAAGCTGTTTATCAATATTAACAACATTAAAATAAGCTGAAGCAACAGATGAGTTTAAAGAAATAAACAAAGCTTTTTCGTCAAAATTGGCTATTTCTAAATCTTTGCCTTTTTGTATGGTTTTATCCCTGTTTTTTTTCCATAAATCAAGTTCGTAATTTACATTTAACGGAAATATATATGAATTTTGCGTAGGAGAATTCCACTGAGTATTATTGGATGTTTTTTTCCTTGAAAAATCAGAACCCAGATTTAACAAAGGAAATTCTTTTCCTAATGACTCTCTCACAAGAGCTTGAGTCTCTAATACTTTTAATGAAGCTATTTTAAGATCGTAGTTTGAATTTGCTGATTTATTAATATATCCGCTTAAAACAGGATCATTAAACCTGCTCCACCAGTCCTGATTGATATATTCATTTTTATCAGTAATTTTTGCTTTTAATTCCTGCTTTTTATTTTGACTTTTATCAGATTTAATTTCAGCACTGTATGCAATATTGGGTATTATCAAACAAATTAAGAACAAAAATACTATTAATTTAGAATTTTTCATTTTTTATTTCCTTTATTGATACTTGTTCGTGGTGTTTAGCAGCTTTATTACTTTTAAACTTTTCTCTAATAGACATTATTAATATGTAAAAAACAGGAACAAAGAGAAGATTCAAAGCCGATGAAGTGAACATTCCTCCAAGTATTGTTGTTCCCATCGATTGACGGCTCGCAGAACCTGCTCCTGTCGATATAGCAAGTGGCAAAATAGCAAGCATAAATGCAAGCGATGTCATTAAAATAGGACGAAAACGAATAGCTGCTGCCTGCATTACCGAATCTTTTATTGATAACCCTTTTTCCCGCAGCTGATTGGCAAATTCAACTATTAATATTGCGTTTTTACTTGCAAGCCCAATTAACATTACCATACCAATCTGGCAAAATACGTCATTTTGAAACCCACGCGCAAATTGTGCCAATAATGCACCAAAAATAGCAACCGGTACAGCCATTAATATAATAACAGGATTCATAAAGCTTTCATATTGCGCTACAAGTATTAAAAATATAAATACAAAGCTTAATGCAAAAATAAATGCGGCTTTAGAACCTGATTCAAGCTCTTCTAAAGCAGTTCCTGACCATTCAAAAGACATTCCCATCGGCAGAACTTTTTTGGCAATTGACTCCATTTCTTTGATAGCTTCTCCGGTACTGCGCCCAAAGAAAGGTGAGCCGTTTATTTCAGCCGACCTGAACAGGTTGTAATGGCTTATAGTCTGTGCGGTATATATTTGTTTAGTTGCTATAAGGTTTGAAAGCTGAACCATTGAGCCATTATTAGAACGCACATAAAACTGGCTGATACTGTCAGGCGTATTTCTAAATTGTTGGTCTGCCTGAACATAAACCCTGTACACCTTATTAAGATAGTCAAAATCGTTGACATACGCTGATCCTAAAAATATTTGCATTGTGGTATATATATCCTGCAAGGAAATATTTAATTGTTTTGCCTTAAATTTATCAACATCCACCATTATTTGAGGATTATTTGCGCTATACCCTGAAAAAAGACCTAAAAGAACAGGTGATTTACTTCCTGCTCCAATAACAGCTTGAGTTGCAGAACTTAATTCACTAAGACTATGCCCGCCTTCGTCTTTAACTTCAAACTGAAATCCGCCGACACTTCCAACGCCCTGAATAGCAGGCGGTTCAAATGGCATAATAATAGCATTAGGGATACCCATGAGTTGACCTCTGAGTTTGGTTACAACCGCATTTACAGAATGTTCTTTGCCTTTTCTTTCTTTAAGCGGTTTCAGGGAAATAAATTGAATACCTTTGTTAGGTCCGTTTCCCATAAAGCTAAAACCTGCTATAGAAACAGCATATCGGATTTCCGGTGTTTTATAATAAACATACTCAGCCATATCAAGAACTTTTTGTGTTTGCTCAAGTGAAGTTCCTTCAGGGGTTTGAACAATTGAAACAATAAATCCTTTATCTTCGTTTGGAACAAATGCTGACGGCACCATTTTAAATAATACAAACGTCAACCCGATCAACACACAAAATACTGCTATTACAGGTTTTATATGATTTATAACAAAGTTGAGCATTTTATTATAAAAATTTCTGGCATTTTGAATAAAAATATTTATTCTATCAAATATAAACGACTCTTTGTGTTGATGAGAAATCAACAAAGCCGCTAAAGCAGGGGTTAATGTTAACGCAATAAATGCTGATATTGCGATTGAAAAAGCAATTGTAAGAGCAAATTGCTTGTACAGCTGACCTGTTACTCCAGGGAAAAAAGCAATCGGAACAAAAACAGCAATAAGCACCATCGATGTCGCTACAACTGCGCTAAACACTTCTTTTGTCGCTTCT
>MFRJ01000130.1:1153-1553 GCA_001784535.1 Candidatus Melainabacteria bacterium GWA2_34_9 | reverse complement strand
TAAAACGTTCTATATTTTCTATTACAACAATTGCATCATCAACAACAAGCCCTGTTGCCAGGGTTATACCGAACAAGGTAAGTGTATTTATAGAAAATCCGAATAATTTTAAGAACGCAAAAGTCCCTATCAAGGAAACCGGTATTGTAATTGCCGGAATAAGAGTTGTTCTCCAGTTTTGGAGGAAAATATAAATTACAATAATAACGAGCAAGATCGAACCTAAAAGAGTGAAAAGAACTTCTTTAATAGATTCATGCACAACATCTGTTGCATCAACAATTTGCTTATATTTCAATCCTGCAGGAAAGCTTTCTGAAAGCCTTTGCATTTCTTTTTTTACGTTACCGCTAACTTCCAGAGCATTCGCATTGGGAAGCTGAAAAACGCCCATAGCAAC
>MFRJ01000130.1:0-677 GCA_001784535.1 Candidatus Melainabacteria bacterium GWA2_34_9 | reverse complement strand
TACTTATGCCTGTTGCTTTAATTTCTGCAGGAAGCCTTCCTTCCGCCATTTTTACCCTGTTCTGCACATCCATTAAAGCCGCGTCAAGGTTTCTTTCCAAATCAAATACAATATTTATAGAGCAGACACCATCGTTACTGCTGCTGGAAGTAATGTATTTCATTCCTTCCACGCCGTTAATTTCCTGTTCCAGCGGCGTAGTGACTGCGGATTCTACTGTTTGCGAGTTAGCTCCGATATAACTTGCTCTTACCGTTATTTGAGGCGGAGCTATTTCAGGATATTGAGAAACAGGCAGTTTAGTAATACAAATTAAACCTATTAATAGGATTATTGCAGAACAAACCCCTGCAAATCTCGGACGTTTAACAAAAAATTCTAAAAACATTGATTAATTACCCTTTCCCATGACTGTTACGGGCGCACCGTCCATTAATTTCTGAATGCCCTGTGTTACAATCTTATCACCGGAAGCCAAACCGCTAAGAATAACGTATTTGTCGCCTTGAATATTTCCAAGAGTAACGGGCTGTTGTTTAACAACGGGCTTTTTATCTTTTATCTTAATAATATAAGCGAAATCCTGACCGCCAAAATGAGCTATAGCTCCAGTCGGTGCTGTGATACCTTCTGCATCACTAAAAACAACTCTTGCTTTGACTGATTGATCCGCTTTT
>MFRJ01000129.1:5110-11835 GCA_001784535.1 Candidatus Melainabacteria bacterium GWA2_34_9 | reverse complement strand
CTAGCCAAAAAGCCATAACTCCTATTAGAGATATGGAAATTTCTACGGCAAGTTTTGAAGAATCAACTATAGATTGAACTACCGCGTCAATTCTTCCGTTAATCCCGCCTATAATTATTGCTGCCAGTATAAAGAAAAACCAGATGTATCCGAGCATAAAATAAATCCTTGATAAATTAAGATTTCCTATTTATGATTTAAACTAAACCAAGATTTGTTTTTGGATTTATTATAACCTAAAATAACTGAAGGGTAACACTATACCAAAAACAGGAATCATTGATTTAAACGGGTGTCTAGATAAATAACATTCTACAGAAATTTGAAGAAAAAGGTAAGTGCTTAATGATAAAAGCTGCTATTGTTGGATCAACTGGTTATGCAGGAGAAGAATTAACGAGAATACTGCTTCAGCACCCTGAAGTAGAAATTTCTCATGTGACTTCTCATTCCTTTACAGATCAAAGATATGATGGCGTTTACCATAATTTTAATAAAAGATTTGATAATATATGTGAAGAAGAGAACATTGAAAAACTTGCAAACAACTCTGATGTAATCTTTATAGCACTTCCTCATGGCATAGCCTCATCTAAAATAACAAAAGAAATCCTCAATAAAGCAAAAATTATTGATATAGGTGCTGATTTCAGACTCAAAGACAAAAATATTTATGAAGAATGGTATAAAACAGGACATGAAAGTCCGGAACTGCTCGAAGAAAGCGTTTATGGTCTTTGTGAATGGAAAAGAAACGAGATTAAAAACGCAAGATTAATTGCAAATCCCGGATGCTTCACTACTTGCAGTATATTAAGCCTCTCACCGCTTGTAAAAGAAAATTTAATAGACTTAAATTCAATTATAATTGACGCAAAATCAGGTGTTACAGGCGCAGGACGAACTCTTGATATAGGAACGCACTTTACCGAGTGCAATGAAACAACAAAAGCTTACAAAATAGCAAGCCATAGACATACTCCCGAGATCGAGCAGGAATTAGGCACACTTGCAGGACAGAAAATCCAAATATCCTTTACCCCTCATCTTATACCGATGCAAAGGGGCATTCTAGCAACATGTTATGCTAATTTAAAGGATTCTTCAGTTACTTATGCAGAAATAAAAGAAGTTTACAGAAAATATTATGAAAACGAATATTTTATAAGACTTACTGAAAAAGGGGTTTTCCCGGAAACAAAATGGGTAAGGAATTCGAATTACTGCGATATTGGATTTGCAATAGACCGAAGAACAAACAGAATAATTATAGTTGGGGCTATAGATAATCTAATAAAAGGTGCAGCAGGTCAAGCAATACAAAACATGAACATAATTTTCGGTATAGACGAGAAGACAGGACTTGAGAATATCCCTATATCGCTTTAATTAAGAAAAAAAGGTGTATATTTATGAATGAATTATGCATTCAGGAAAATATTATAAAAGAAATAGTAGGTGGCATTACTGCTCCAAAAGGATTTAGCGCAACAGGCGAGCATATTGGTCTTAAGAAAAAGAAAAAAGACCTTGCTATTATAATTAGTGACCTCCCTGCAACTGCTTCAGGAGTTT
Organism: Candidatus Melainabacteria bacterium GWA2_34_9; assembly: GCA_001784535.1. Lineage (GTDB taxonomy): Bacteria > Cyanobacteriota > Vampirovibrionia > Gastranaerophilales > UBA9971 > UBA9971. The sequence goes on along the minus strand of MFRJ01000129.1, from coordinate 10,260 downwards.
TTACAAAAAATTTAGTAAAAGCTGCACCTGTTTTATGGAATCAGCAAATTGTTAACAACAAAGTCAGAGGAATCGTTGTTAACAGTGGCAATGCAAATGCCTGTACAGGTGAATTAGGTTTTAAACATACAGAAATAATGGCACAAACCCTTGCAGAATGTATCAATGCGTCTAAAGAAGAAATAATTGTATCTTCAACAGGGGTAATTGGAGTTCATTTGCCTATTGAAAAAATAGTGATTGGCATTAAAACCGTAGTGTCAAGCTTGGAAACAACAAGAGAAGCCGCAAAAAGAGCCGCAGAAGGAATTATAACTACTGATACATATACAAAAGAAATTGCTATTGAAGTTAAAATTGACGAAAAACCTGTTAGAATTGCAGGAATGGCAAAAGGTTCAGGAATGATTCACCCGAATATGGCAACTATGCTTTCTTTTGTTACAACAGATGCGAATATTTCAAAAGAAATGCTCGATAAGACTTTAAAAGATAGTGTGGAAGACACCTATAATATGATTTCCGTTGACGGGGATACAAGTACAAACGATATGGTAATAGTTTTAGCAAACGGAATGGCACAAAATACCCCAATAACAAAAGAAAATGAAAATTATTGTAGATTTAAATCTGCTCTTGATTATGTAAATAAATATCTTGCAAAGCAAATTGTAAACGATGGAGAAGGCGTTACAAAGGTATTGGAAGTCATCATAAAAGGTGCATCGACAAAAGAAGATGCTCGAAAAATAGCAAAATCCATAATTTGCTCAAATCTGGTAAAAACAGCTTTTTTCGGAGAAGATGCAAACTGGGGAAGAATTCTTTGTGCGGCGGGTTATTCAGGGGCAAGTTTTAATCCTGAAAAGACCAGCATAAGTTTTTCCAGCTTAGGCGGCGAAATTTTGCTTTTTACAAATGGAGAACCTATAAAATTCGATGAGGATAAAGCACTTCAGATACTAAAAGAAAGAAAAATACAAATTTTAATTTCTTTACAGGACGGAAACGAAGGAGCAACAGCATGGGGCTGCGATTTGAGCTATGAATATGTAAAAATTAACGGAGAATATAGGACATAAATTGTTAATTTTCCTGTCACCCTGAAACAAGTTCAGGGTCTATCCAACAATGGACAGATGCTGAACTTGTTTCAGCATGACATATTAAAAAAATGAGGATAAATTTAAAAGATGCAAAAATATATTGATAAAACAAAAATTTTAATCGAGGCATTGCCTTATATAAAGTGTTTTTCAGGCAAAACTGTCGTTATAAAGTATGGCGGGAGCGCAATGCTAAACGATGAACTTAAAAAATCAGTTTTACAAGATATAGTTTTGATGAAATTAGTTGGTATGTCTCCAGTCATAGTGCACGGAGGCGGACCTGAAATCAACAAAATGCTCAAACAGATTAATAAACAATCAGAATTTATAAACGGACTCAGGGTTACCGACGAAGAAACCATGGAAATAGTTGAAATGGTACTTTCAGGTAAAGTAAATAAAGATATTGTTACTAATATTCAAACTCAGGGATTCAATGCAGTAGGAATAAGCGGAAAAGACGGAAATATACTTAAAGCCAAGAAAAAACTTATAGATGGACAAGATGCCGGCTTCATCGGCGAAATTGTCGAAGTAAACGCTAATTTGATCAAAATATTAATTCAAAACGATTTTATTCCGGTAATTGCACCAACAGGAATGGGAGAAGACGGCAACACATACAATATTAATGCGGATTATGCAGCTTCTGCCATAGCAGGTGCACTGGAAGCAGAAAAACTTGTTTTCCTAACCGACATATCAGGTGTATTAAGAGATGTAAACGATAATGAATCTATTATTTCCAGTATAACTGTATCTGAAGCTAAAAAATTAATACAGGATGGCACAATTTCAGGAGGAATGATTCCAAAAGTCGACTGCTGCATTGAAGGTGTAGAAAAAGGAGTAAAGACTGTCCACATACTCGATGGTCGAGTAGAGCACAGTCTTTTACTGGAAATTTTTACCGACACAGGCATCGGTACTATGATTAACAAGAATTAACTATTTTTAAGCTCTTTTTTCATTCTTTTAAATACATCGAATGGTTTAACACCATTTGGAACGACTTCTGCCTCATATCCTAATTTTGTTAAAGCTTCTTTAAGAATTGCGTCCATTGAATGCAGTTTCTGACTTATAAGAAGAACAACACCATTTTTATTTTTTTCACCTGCGATTACATGTCCATCTTTGCCTCCATATTTATATATCTCATCTTTTGCTTTTTCTTCAATTTCTAAATAAATTTGTGGTTTTCCATTTGGAACAATACGTACAGCGTTTAGGTTATGTTTTGCGCAAATATAACCATTAAATCCTAAATTTTGATTTCTTCCTACTTCCATAAAATTATCCTCATTCTTAATAAATTAAATTTAATGTACAATTATTTAAAACTCCTGATATAAAAAATTGATAGAAAAAGAAAAAAACATTACGAAATATTAAATTGAATTTATATAATATATTTTTCAAGAAAGTCTAAAAATCGATGAAAGCTTATATATTACTGGAAGATGGCACAATTTTTGAAGGGATTTCCTGCGGGGCAGACAAGACTACTTTGGGGGAAATTTGCTTTAATACCGGAATGACAGGTTACCAAGAAATACTTACTGACCCGTCTTATGCAGGGCAAACTGTTGTAATGACTTATCCTATTATCGGAAATTATGGAATCTCTAATGAAGATGTAGAGTCAAGCAAAATTCAGGTTCAAGGTTTTATTGTGAAAGAACTTTGCGAGATTGAAAATAATTGGAAAAGTACTAAAAATCTTTCAGACTATTTGAAAGAACAAAATATACCATGTGTTTCAGGTGTGGATACAAGGATGTTGACTAAAAAAATCCGAACAATAGGCGCTATGAATTGTTTAATAACAACACAGGAAATTACAGAAGATCTTAAACAGCAGTTAAAGCAACATAAATTCCCAGCTGATGTTGTTAAGCAAGTTTCTTGTGAAGATAAAAACACAATAAAAGGCATTGGACGTAAAATCGGACTTATCGATCTCGGTGTTAAAAACGGAATAATAAAACACCTTTCACAACTTGGCTGCGAAGTTCATGTTTTTCCTTATAATGTTGAGTCTAAAACTTTATTAAGCTCTGAATTTAATGCCGTATTGCTCTCTAATGGTCCAGGCGATCCACAGGATGTAAAAGAATCAATACAAACAACAAAAGAACTTATAGGCAAAATTCCTTTATACGGAATTTGTTTGGGGCATCAGATTTTAGCACTTGCATTGGGCGCAAATACCTATAAACTAAAATTCGGACACAGAGGAAGCAATCATCCTGTTATTGATTTAAGGACAAATAAAGTTTATATGACTGCTCAAAACCATGGCTATGCGGTTTCAAAAGAAAATTTGCCCGAAAATATTCAAATTACGCATTTAAACGTGAATGATGAAACTGTAGAAGGTTTTTGCAGTCCTGAATTAAACATAAACACAGTCCAGTTTCACCCGGAAGCGGGTCCAGGACCGCTTGATGCAAATATTATTTTCAGTGAGTGGATAGAAAGATTAGATTAAAAAATGCCAAAAAATAATTCATTAAATAAAATATTAGTAATAGGTTCCGGTCCGATAATTATAGGACAAGCAGCTGAATTTGATTATGCCGGAACTCAAGCATGTAAAGCACTTAAAGAAGACGGATTTGAGGTAATTTTAGTCAATAGCAATCCTGCAACAATCATGACGGATGATAATATAGCAGATAGAGTTTATATACAGCCGCTTACAGTTAATGCGCTCAATTATATTATAGAAAAAGAAAGACCTGAAGGACTTCTCCCAACAATGGGAGGTCAAACAGGCTTGAATCTTGCTATCGAATTGCAGGAAGCCGGTGTCCTGGATAAATTCAATGTTAAGCTCCTTGGCACATCTTTAGATACGATCAGAAAAGCCGAGGACAGGGAATGCTTCAAGAAGCTTATGGAAGAAATCGGCGAACCAATTCCCCCAAGTACTATTGTTGATAATATTCAAGATGGGCTTGAATTTGCGGAAAAAATTGGATATCCGATAATTGTCAGACCTGCATATACACTCGGCGGAACTGGCGGCGGTATTGCATCCAATCCCTATGAATTAAAAGAAATACTGCACACAGGACTTCTTCACAGCCGAATTAATCAGGTTTTGCTCGAAAAAAGCATTGCCGGCTGGAAAGAAATTGAATACGAAGTAATGAGGGACTCAAATGACACCTGCATAGTCATTTGTAATATGGAAAATCTTGATCCTGTCGGAATTCATACAGGTGATAGCATTGTTGTCGTACCTTCACAAACTTTAAGAGATGAAGAATACCAAATGTTGAGATCTTCTGCCATAAAAATTATCAAAGCTTTAAAAATAGAAGGCGGTTGCAACGTACAATTCGGACTAAACCCAGAAAGCTTAGAATATTGTGTAATTGAAGTAAACCCGAGAGTTAGCAGATCATCCGCACTTGCTTCAAAAGCTGCCGGTTATCCTATTGCTAAAATTGCTACAAAAATTGCAGTCGGGTTCAACCTGCACGAAATACCCAACTATGTTACCAGAAAAACAAAAGCCTCTTTTGAACCTTCACTTGATTATATTGTCGTTAAAATACCCAAATGGCCTTATGATAAATTCTCTTATGCTAATAGAACTCTTGGAACACAAATGAAAGCTACCGGAGAAGTTATGGCTATAGATAGAACATTCGAAAGTTCTTTATTGAAAGCAGTAATTTCACTTGAAGGAAACGAAACAGGATTAAGAAAGCCTCATATAACAATGCTCTCAAAAGATGATTTACTGAGAAGACTTCAAATTTGTGATGATGAGAGGATTTTTATTGTCGCAGAAGCTTTAAGAAAAGGGATTTCCGTTAACAGAATAAATATTATTACCAGAATCGATAAATGGTTCCTTAATAAAATAAACAACATCATAGCAATGGAAAACAGGCTTCAAACTGAACCAATGAGCATAGAACTGCTTAAAAAAGCTGAATCAATGGGTTTTACTGATTACGAGGTAAGAGATTTATCTAAAGAATCACTTGCAAAACTTGACACACTGAGAAGAGCCCATAATTT
>MFRJ01000129.1:0-5046 GCA_001784535.1 Candidatus Melainabacteria bacterium GWA2_34_9 | reverse complement strand
TATTCGACTTTTGAAGATGAAGAAGAAAATATAATCAGTAAAAATGAGAAGGTTATTGTAATAGGATCAGGTCCGATAAGAATTGGGCAGGGAATTGAATTTGACTATTGTTCAGTTCACGCTGTATGGGCTATTCAAAAGGCAGGGTATGAGTCAATAATTATTAATAATAACCCTGAAACGGTAAGTACTGATTTTGACACCTCTGATAAACTTTATTTTGAACCATTATTTATTGAAGACGTTTTCAACGTTATAAGAAAAGAAATGCCAAAAGGTGTGATAGTTCAATTTGGCGGGCAAACTGCTATTAATCTTGCGCCAAAACTCTTAACCAGAGGAGTTCAAATACTTGGAACTTCTGTTGAATCAATCGATATGGCAGAAGACAGGGAGCTTTTTGAAAAGCTCCTGACCGAGCTAAAAATACCCCAACCCAAAGGTGCAGCTGTAACTACCCTCAGGGAAGCCATTATCACCGCTAACGAGATAGGATATCCTGTACTCGTAAGACCTTCTTATGTCATAGGAGGAAGAGCCATGCAGATAGTTTATTCTGACCAAGAGCTTACAAAATACGTAAAAGAAGCTGTAGCTCTTTCTAATGAACATCCTATACTCATTGATCAGTACATAAATGGAAAAGAAGTTGAAGTTGACGCAATTTCTGACAAAGAAGATATCCTAATCCCCGGAATAATGGAACATATAGAAAGAACTGGAGTCCATTCAGGCGACAGTTTCTGCGTGTATCCAACGCAAACCCTTACACAAGAAGTAATTGGCAAAATTATTTGCTATACAAAAAAACTTGCAAAGGCTTTGCAGGTGATTGGGCTTATGAATATCCAATATGTTGTTAAGGGCGATGATGTTTTTGTAATTGAAGTCAACCCGAGAGCCTCAAGAACTGTGCCGATTCTTAGCAAAGTAACAAAAATACCAATGGTAAACATTGCAATTCAGGTTATTCTCGGAGAAAAACTTAAAGATTTAAACTACGGAATAGGATTATTGCCTAACTCAAGTCTTGTTGCTGTTAAAGCGCCTGTATTTTCTTTCCAAAAACTTACTAATGTTGATACTGCGCTTACGCCTGAAATGAAATCAACTGGAGAAGTCCTTGGCATTGACACAGTTTACGAAAAAGCCTTGCTTAAAGCTTTCGAGGGGGCGGGTTATACATTCCCAGAAAGCGGAAATATCCTTGTTTCCGTTAAAAATAATGACAAAGACGAATCTCTTGAAATAGTTAAAGAGTTCATTAATCTTGGTTTTAATATAACTGCAACTCAATTCACGGCAAAATTTCTTAGAGATAAGGGAGTTGGTGTTCAGGAAATCAATAAATTCGACTTTGACAAAATACACACAATGATAAAAAATAATGGTATAAATATCGTTATAAACACACCAACTATTGGAAAAGATACCGAAAGATGCGGGTTCAAACTAAGAACATGTGCAGAACAATATAAAATTCCGTGTTTTACATCTCTGGATACAGCAAAAGCATATATAGCAGTGCTTAAAACCAAGAGAACTTGTGGAAACTTAAATTATGACGATATAAACAGCTACATCAAACCACTTTGTATAAAATAAATTAATTTGATATTTAGAGGTAATTTAAAATATGACATTAAATGGTTTTGCGTCGATAAATGCAACAAAAATACTTTCAGAAAAATATAAAGAATTTAGTTTTAATCCTCTTGGAAAAACAGGTTTATTAATTTCTGAAGTTGGCTTTGGTGGCTACAAAATCGATATAAGATCACCATTAAATAGAGATGCGCTCAAAAAAGCTTTATTATCAGGTATTAATTTAATTGATACAAGTTCAAATTATACTGACGGAAATTCAGAAATACTTATCGGAGAAGTTTTGTCAGAAATCGTGAACGCAAATCTACTTTCCAGAGACTCTGTTGTAGTTGTTACAAAAGGTGGATGCTTGCAGGGGCAAAATTATGATTTAAGTCAGGAAAGAAAAGAAGAGGGATCTCCTTTTCTAGAACTGGTTGAAATTAAAAAGGGCTTTGAATATTGTATTCACCCTGAGTTTATTGAAGATCAAATAAAAAGAAGTCTTGATAGACTGAAACTAAAGTCTATCGATGTTTATCTTCTTCAAGAACCAGAATATTATTTAAAATGGGCAAAAAACAAAAATACAGATAAAGAAACAGCAAGAAGTAAATGTTATGCAAGAATCAAAAAAGCATTTGAGTATCTAGAAAAAGAAGTTCAAAAAGGCAGAATTAAGTATTATGGTATAAGTTCAAATACTTTTTCCAGTGATCCTGATGAATATTATTTTATTTCTCTTGAAAGATTAATCAACATTGCAAACGAGATTTCTCCCTTTAATCATTTTAGTGTTATTGAATTCCCACTGAATCTTATTGAAAAAGACGCTGTTTTAAAAAGAAATCAATCTAATAATATGACTCTGCTTGAATTAGCTGAAAATAAAAATATGGGAGTACTTATAAGCAGACCATTAAACGCTAAATTCAATAATAAATTAATAAAGCTGGCAAAACCTATTGTTCCGGCTGTTCCAACAAAAGAAATTATTAATACTGAGCTGGAAAATATTCACATACTTGAAAAAACTATATTTCAAAAACTGAAATTATTAGGAAATGCAGAAATTTTATCCGAAATAAAAAATAATCTGTTTGTTTTTGAAGAATTAAACGACAATTGGTTGAATTTTGAAGATACTTTTGACTGGAAAACTAAATTAAATCAGTATTATTTGCCAAGATTTCATTATTATAAAAATTATATTAAAAATAATTCATTAAAAAATGAAGAATTTGAAATGGATTTATTTAGCTGCACATTTAAAATAGGCAAACTATTTAGCCTTATTAGCGCTTATTGGGATAATGAATATTCTAACTTTACAGCCAGTATCAAGGCAGAACTAGTAGTTCAAATCCCTGAATTAGTAAATACAGCAAAACTAAGCAATATGGCAATACGAGCTTTAAGATCTACTAAAGGTTCAACAGCAGTATTAGTCGGAATGACTCACATTCCGTATGTTACTGATGTAGTTAATGAGTTAAAAATTCATGTTAGCAAGGATTTTAACTGGAATAAAGTTAATATTACTGTTAATTAAATTTTATCAGCCTGTTTTTCAAGATTACATTTATGATCTGCGGATTTTTCCATGTCTTTATAAATCTGTCCGCGTTGAATAATCTCATTAAAATCAACCTTATGAGCATCAAAATCTGGTCCGTCAACACAGGCAAATTTAATTTTTCCGTCAACAGTAAGCCTGCAAGCTCCACACATTCCTGTGCCGTCAACCATTATCGGATTCATGCTTACAACAGCCGGAACATTTTCAGTCCTTGTAAGTTCGGCAACGGCTTTCATCATAGGTATCGGACCTATTGCCATAACCATATCAACTTTTTCATTATTTATAATATCTTTTAACTGCTCTGTTACAAAGCCTTTTCTGCCTTTTGAACCGTCATCGGTTGTTATAAAAAGTTCATCACATGCAGTTTTCATTTTATCTTCCCAGAAAAGCAAACTTTCTGTTCGAGTACCTATAATCATATAAACCTTGTTTCCTGCATCTTTATAAGCTTTTGCTATTAAATAAGCAGGCGCAGCACCATAACCTCCTGCTACACAAACAACTGTGCCATGTTTTTTAATATGTGTAGGAACGCCAAGAGGTCCTACTAAATCTAATATTTCCTCGCCAGCTTGTAATTGGGCAAGTTTTTTTGTTGTATATCCAACAGCCATAAAAACAATTGTTAATTCGTTTTTGTATTTGTTAATATCAGCTATGGTTAAAGGAATTCTTTCGCCCTTTTCCTCAACCCTTAAAATAATAAACTGCCCTGCCTTTGCATTTTTAACCACATAAGGTGCATCTACGGTAATTTCATAAAGATTTTCGCTTAATTTATTTTTAAATAAAATTTTATAGCCCACGGTTTATCACCTTAAATTTCAATCTTATTACAAGAATATTATACAATTAAAAAAATTTGATTTTAACGTAATAGCAAAACCTCCGGCAATAAATGCCGAAGGTTTTGTAAATCTATAAAATTTAAGTAATTCTAACTAATTCTTTGGAACATATAGCCAATACCTCGAGCTGTTAAGATTAGCTCAGGGTTAGCAGGGTCAACTTCCAGTTTTGATCTGAGTCTGCTTATGTGAACATCAACAACTCTGGTGTCAATTCTGTGATCAGCAGGATATGACCAAACATACTGAAGGATTTCATTTCTTGAGAAAGGTTGACCCGAATTGCCGACTAAAAGTTCAAGCAAGCTAAATTCCATCCCAGTAAGCCTAATACGTTCATTTTTACGGTAAACCTGACGTCTACTAGTATCAATTCTAATATTGCCTGTTGTAATAACATTCTTTGTGATTTTTCCGCCAGGTTGATCCTCACGGTGATTAACTCTTCTAAGAACTGCTTTTACACGGGCTTCAAGTTCTTTCGGACTAAACGGCTTAATAACATAATCATCTGCGCCAAGTTCAAGTCCTGTAATACGTTCTGATACATCTCCCAAAGCTGTAAGAATAATAATAGGGGTTTCGGAAGTTTTTCTAATTTCTCTTGTAACTCCGTAACCATCCATTTTAGGCATCATTACATCAAGAATTACCAAGTCCGGATTATGTTTTTGGTAAGCTTCAACTGCTTCTTCCCCATCTGCAGCAGTAAATACTTCATAACCTACCATTTTAAGTCTAGTTTCTAGTATTCTTCTAATACTGGCTTCATCATCAACTACGAGAATTCGTTCACGATCCTGAATTTCGTTTGGTATTTCGCTATTTTGTGTCATTCTACTTTGCCCTTTAAGAAGTTATTCTAAATTTACGTTACACATATTACATTTCTTCACATGTTTTTTAAAATTATCAATCTATAATTTTAAACTCGACTCTTAATATTATACAATATTAAAATTTAATAAGTATTGTATCATAAAATTACGGAATGTAATTAACAATTTACATTTAGTAAAAATAAAA
>MFRJ01000128.1:14630-22162 GCA_001784535.1 Candidatus Melainabacteria bacterium GWA2_34_9 | reverse complement strand
AAATCAATACCTGATCCTCTTATATTAGCTCCTGTAATTGCATAATCAGCAGCCATTTTTTGAGTTAAAACCCCAACACCTTTAGTTCTTTCAATAAAAATCGGGTTTTTAGTGATAATAGCTTCGTATTCATCAAACATTTTAGGCATTAACTTGCATAAATCAAGAGCTTTTGTCATCCAGCCTTCCGGTAAATCTTTTTTTACCCCGCCAAAAGTGTAAAAATTGTACATCATTCTCTGCCCTGTAAGATCTTCAAAAAGCTTAACGATGTCTTCTCTTTCTCTAAATGCATAAAACATAGGAGTTGTAGCCCCTAAATCTAATAAAAAAGCTGCAAGCCACATTAAATGAGAAGTAATTCTGTTAAATTCCATTGTGATAAGCCTGATATATTCGGCTCTTTTAGGGACTTTAATTCCTGCTATTGATTCTACCGCATAACAAAACGCTGCAGAGCAGAAGAAACTAGATAAATAATCTATTCTGTCGACCATCGGTAAATATTGAAAATAATTCCTGCTTTCGGCAAGTTTTTCCATTCCTCTATGAAGATAACCGATTACAGGTTTTGTATCTTTTATTATTTCACCATCGAGCGTTATTACAAGCCTCAAAACACCATGAGTACTGGGATGTTGAGGTCCAACGTTTATGATCATTTCTTTTTTGAAAGTGCTTTCTAATGCCATTATCTTTCGTTCCAACTTAATCTTTTATCTTTGTTAACATAATCTTTTCTTAAAGGATGTCCAATCCAATCTTTTGGAAGCAATATTCTTTCCAGCTCAGGATGATTATTAAAATTTATGCCGAACAAGTCATAAGTTTCTCTTTCATGCCAGTTAGCAGCAGAATATAATCCGCATAAGCTTTCCACGTTTGGATTTTTTTTATCAAGTCTAACTTTTAAAATCAATTTTTTATTAAAAACTGTTGAAAATAAATTATAAACAACTTCAAAGCAATCAGCTTTATCAATGCCGCTAATAGAAAGCAACATATTAAATTGTGTGTTTATATGCATTTTAAGGTATGTAGCAAACTCGATAAGCTTATCTTTTGATACATCAATTACTTCAATATCATCAGAAGTTTTATCAAGGTGTTTCACTTCAAATTTTTCGTCAATCACTATATTATTAAATGTTTCTGACACGATTTTCTCCGTTGTTTTTCTTGGTTTCTGTTAGACTACTTTGCTACCAAAGCCTCTGTATCATATCCCACTTTTTGCACACCCCAGTGAATAACTTCAAACTCTGAATTAGGTAGTACAACTTCACAATTTTCATCATCAGAAAGCATAACCCTAGGCTTATGTGCTTCCAAATATTTTTGTCTATCCAATATAGTTTCTGTTTTTATTTGTTTCTGAAGCTTTATGATTGCATCAAGAAGCGCTTCAGGTCTTGGAGGACATCCCGGCAAATAAACATCAACAGGAACTAGCCTATCTACACCTCTAACCACAGAATAAGAGTCATTTTCGAACATTCCGCCTGTTATTGTGCAAGCACCCATGGCGATTACATATTTAGGTTCAGGCATTTGCTCGTAAAGGCGAATTAAAGCAGGTGCCATTTTGTGTGTAATAGTTCCCGCTGTAATCATTAAATCAGCCTGACGGGGAGTCGCCCTAAAGACTTCAGATCCAAATCTGGATATATCAAAAGTAGCCGCACTGGCTGATATCATTTCAATTCCGCAACATGCAGGCGCATAAGTCAAAGGCCAGAGTGAATTTGACCTTCCCCAGTTATATATAAAATCTACCGCTGTTATAATTATTTGCATTTTTTATTCCAATTCTACTGCCATTTTAAAGCATCTTTTTTCCAGGCATATACAAGTCCTACAACCAATATTGCTATAAAAATAAGAGCTTCTACAAGAGCAAACAGCCCTAATTTATTATAGCTCACCGCCCATGGAAAAAGAAAAACAGCTTCAATATCAAATATTAAAAACAATAAAGCATAAAGATAATACTTTAAATCAAACTGAATTCTCGAATCCCCGAAAGGCTTCATTCCGCATTCATAAGTTTTTTCTTTATTTTTTCCAGGCGCTTTTGGCTGAACAAAAAACGACATAATCAACGCAGCAGCTGCAAAAGCGAAAGAAAATAATATAAATGCTATTAAAATTCCATAGCCCGCTATATACATATTTAATTCCTACCCATTTTTTCTGTCATTGCGAGGAGGCTCGAAGAGCTGACGTGGCAATCTAATAAATTTATATCTTAAAGTAATTTCATACACAATTATATCCAACAAAATGTTAAGTTTTTAATTTTAATTATCCAGACGACTAATTTTAAATTTTGTTCTAATTTAAGGCAATTTTTTAGCTTCACGTGTTTTATAGATTTAGAAATACAGTTTAAAATTTTGGGAGTTGAAAATGAACGGAATTATTTCAAATTATAATTATGTAACACCTAAAAGACAAAACTCTTCAATCGGTTTTGGAAATCAGGCAACAAAATTAGGCAAACAATTTTTAAACGGCAGTAAAAATTTAACAGGTGAAAATGCTGTTGCATTGTTAAAAAGATTAGGATATACCGCGAAAGAAACAGGCTCATCTCATCATGTATACAGAAATCCGGTTGGCGATATGGTTAATTTGGCGCTACATAACATTAAACAGCAATTAAAACCTTATCAGATAGAAAATGTTGCAGACGCCATAAAAAAAGCAGGCGGACTTTCAGTATTCGCCTAATTTTCCAAATTGTTTCTGATTTTCTCAAAAATTTCTTCGACTTCAGAAAGCTTTGTGCATCTTACTAAATCAGCCCTATAAGTTGTGGCATCTCTTACGCCTGTGACATAACACGCAAAAAATTTCCGCATAAATTTGATGCCATTAAGCTCGTTTCTCATATGTTCAACTTCTTTTTTGCAGTGAAGCAAAGCAATTTCAAGTTTTTCTTTTATATCAGGCTCAGGAGTAAGCTCACCTGTTAAAATAAATTTCTCAATCCTTCCAATTAGCCCAGGATCACCCATAATTGCCCTACCAATCGCTATGCCGTCACAACCCGAAATCTCAAGACATTCCTTTGCTTTTTCAGGAGAATCAATATCACCGTTGCCTATAACAGGAATTTTTACCGCTTGTTTAACTTCTCCTATTTCTTCCCAGTTGGCTTTGCCGGAATACATCTGTGATTTTGTGCGTCCATGAATAATTATCGCATCCGCGCCGCAATTCTCAACCATCTTGGCAAATTCTATATAATTTTTTGAACTAAAATCCCATCCTAATCGGCATTTTACTGTTACAGGAATGCTCACAGCTTTCCTGACAGCTTTAATAATTGAAGAAGCCAATGGAATATCAGTCATAAGCTTAACCCCGTCGCCATTTTTAACTATTTTTGGAGCAGGACAGCCCATATTTATATCAATAATTTGAGCAAACGGTTCAAGCTTTTTAGCGCCTTCCGCCATTAAATCGGGCTTATGGCCTGATACTTGGAAAGATAAAGGGTTTTCAATCTTATCGTACAAAAGAATTTTCTGTTCTTTATTGAATTTAAGAGCCTCAGAGCTGAGCATTTCTGACATCAACAAACAATCTTTGGAAAACATCCTTATCATCTGCCTGAGGACAGTGTCCGTAATTCCTGCCATAGGCGCAGCTACAACTTTACTTTTGAGTTGAAGATTGCCTATTTTTAGATTTCCAGCCGACTCCTCAGTATATGAAGCATTATTATTCATAATAATTATTTCCTATTCTTACTTTTGTGACGTAAAAAATTTCACATGATCCTCCAAAAATGCCGACAAAGCCCTTATCTGTACGCGAAAGACTTGAATTCCAATCAACCATTCCTTTTGAATTTACAAAGACCAAAGAACCTTCCAGATATACTTTTTCATTAAGATGCAATGACATTAATGCATTTCGTATATTTGTATTCGCAGGGATAAGATGATTATGAGAATAACTATCTTTGTACTCTTCTTTAGAAAGTGGGATTATTCCCATGCCGGAATCCCAATACATAACTCTTTCTGAGGAATGAAAATTTCTGTATTTACTATATTCAGGCAATGCCATTTTTCCCCAGGCTAAACCAATATCAATAGGGCTAATATCAGAAGTTTTGTCAGAAAGAATCGTATTTTTAGCTATAACAATGCCTGCAATTTTATAATTTGCCATTGGATAAAGAGTATAATTTTTATTATTAGCACCCTTCAAGGGTATATCTATACAGCCAAAACGAAGCGAATGTACATAACAAAAAATATTTAAAATCGACTGTTCAGGATCTTTTGAAACGTTTATTTCTTTTTTAGGACTATCAAAATTATTTGAATATTCAAAAGTAAAATAGTTATAAGCAAAATTAAAAAGAAAAGCTCCATAAAATAAAACCAGAACAGTTGATACCGTATAAATAAAGATCAAACTCAAATTACGCTTATTTAGCCAAGGAAAAACTTTTTGTTTTTTCTTGAAAACAGCTTTCAATTTAGTTACATATTCCGCAGAAAAGTTTTCTTGATTTTTTCTGCTCGTTAGGAATCTTTTATAAACAACTCTTTTTTTTATTTTCATTTTTTAAATTTTTAAATATTAAATCTGTTTAATTCTATCTTTTGCATATTTTACATATTGATCGGTTTTATCCTTAGAAGTGCCAACAAAAAAATTGTACCATTTCTTGGCTTCAGGATAATTTTTAAGTGTATCATAATCAACAGCAATCGCGTAATATGCATAAGACAGATCAGGCTTGAATTTTACAGCTAATTTATAATCAGCAATGGCTAATTGATACTTTTTGAGTGCATCATAAA
Organism: Candidatus Melainabacteria bacterium GWA2_34_9; assembly: GCA_001784535.1. Classification (GTDB taxonomy): domain Bacteria; phylum Cyanobacteriota; class Vampirovibrionia; order Gastranaerophilales; family UBA9971; genus UBA9971. The sequence goes on along the minus strand of MFRJ01000128.1, from coordinate 17,336 downwards.
CCATTCCACGATAATAATAAATATTTCCATTATTTTGGTCTTTCATTGAAAGAGTGTTAAAAGTCAGCAAAGCTTCACTATATTTACCTTTGTTGTATTCATTAATACCCTTTTGTAAAGCACCATCTTTAATAGCTTGACTAGAAGAAGCTAATGCCAATTTAATATCATCATTTGCAGGATCCAAAACTAGCGCTTTCTGATAAGCTTTAGATGCGTCCGAATTTTTTCCCTGCGCAGAATAAACTGTTCCCAAATAGTAAAAAGCTGTTGAGTTTTTGCTGTCTATTTGTGTAGCTTTTATATACGCATTAGCAGCTTCATTCAACTTTCTAGAAGCCTGATAAGCCGCTCCGAGATTAACATACAAGTCAGCATCAGGTTCACTTATCTGAATTATACTTAAATATTCTTTTATAGCTTCGTCATATTTCTTCTGATTATGTTTTTTTAGAGCATTCTGATATCTTGACGTTACAGTTTCAGAAGTAAGAGAAGCCAGCAATTCTTTTAATTTCTGATTTTTAGGCGCTATCTTAAGCCCGCATTGAAGGGCGGACACAGCATTAGAAGGCTGATTTTGTTCTTTATATACGACTGCCATATTTAAATATGCATCCACAAACTTTGGATCAAGAACAACTGTCTTTTTATAATAGTCAAGAGCTTCATCTAATCTCTTTAAAGAGTGTAAATGAAATCCGTATTTGTACTGAGCAACTGCATCTGTAGGGTTATTGTCAGCAAAAGTTTTGAATATAGCCGACACATCTTGATCATTAGGAAATTGTTTTATGGTATCAAAAAGAGCTTCTTTAGCATTAGCATTTGCGGAATCCCTGCTTAAAACAAACTGAAATTCTTTAACAGCGTCATCAAGCTGTCCTATATCCCTTAAAGCCGTTCCTTTATAATAATGCGCCAACAAATTTTCGGGATTAACCTGAAGAATCGTATCATAAGCATTTATCGCTGTAGTATATTCTTTTTTTGCCTGAAACAAAGTTCCAATATTTAATCTTGTTGTTATATCATTTGGATTTATGGCTTCAGCAAATTGATATTCCTTTAAAGCTCCCTCAAAATCCCCTTTTTTCTGAAGCACAACACCAAGATTCATATGAGCAGAAGCATCCTGAGGATTTTCCTGAAGTTTTTTCACCCATAAATTTTCCATATCTTGTAAAACTTCGATTTTATTTTCTTTTTTTACTGTTTTAAGTGCTATATCATATTCTTTTATGGCATTTTCGTTATCACCGGAGTTACTCAATGATCTTGCAAGTTTTAAATGAAGATCAGTATTATTTGTATTATAAGCAACAGCCTTCTGATAATATTTTACGGCATTTTTTTCATTTTGAAGAACAACAGATACATCTCCTATAGCAATATAAATTGGAAAATCAGTTTGATTTCCTTCAAGAGATTCATAAAATTCAACTAATGCGTCCTTGAATTTCCCTTGACCTTTTAGTATCCTCGCCATTTTTAGTCTTGAAGACTTAGCAGTACTTATTTGTTCAGCTTTAAGCAGATTATCAAGATCTGCTTTTGCTATGCCAAGATTTTCAGCAGCCACATCAGAATTTGGAGTATTATTGTCATATTTCAAAATATAAATAGCATTTCTGTAGTCACTCGCTGCCTTATCAAAATCTTTCAATTGGCTATAAAAATATGTTCCTCTATTTATATAAGCTGCCGCAAGATTAATTCTCGTATTAACTCTGTCAGGAGTGAGATTTAAAGCTTTCTCAAACGCATCAATAGCTTTTGAGTATTGATTAGAATTTAAAAAGTCCAAACCATTTTTATAATAAACATCGCTTTCATCTGTGTACTGTTTATAAACATTTGCATCAGGATTTAGCGGAAAATTAATCTCTGACATTTGAGAATAAGCTGCATTATTTATAGATAAAAAAACAACCAAAATTGCCGATAAAATTATAATTTTTATATTCATATAATAGAAAACCTCCTGAATTCAGAAACTGTCTTGTTAAATCCCGCATCGCCTCGCCAGGCAAGCCGTTTAGGATTTAACCGCAGTCCTTGATAAATATATTAACATACACCACTAAAAATGAATGGATTGCACAAAATTGCAAAAAACAAAAAGACCGGTTATTCCGGTCTTGATGTTTCATCACTAGACATAATATTTATAAGGATTCTGGCAATTTATTTTTTCTCTTCTGGTTTTGTTTCTCCTGCTTTTGCTTGATCCGGCAGTGGCGGAATTTTTAGATTCAAAATCGCATTAACTGCGCCTGCAGATGCATTTGCTATAAGTGCTTCTTCTTTTTGACTTGATAAACCTGTAAGAGCTGCGAGATTTAATCCGGGTGCTCCACCATTACCAAATGACTGGAATCCAAGCAACTGACCAATAGCGTCAGCCTGCCCGGCATTTTGTCCTGCGCCAAAAATGCTTTGATTCGCTGCTAATAAATTAGGAAGTCCGTTGTTAGTATTAAAAATACTATCTTGTGCTAATTTACTCTTATTAGAAAGAGCAAATAATGCGTTCATTTCTGCGTCAAACTTTGTGTACATCATTGCCGACGTTGCGCCAATGCTCATAAGATCTCCTCCTCATTTTATTTCTTTGCAATTTTGCAAGAAATTCCATAACACATTAAATTTTAATAATTGATTTTAAAAACCCCGCTAATATATATAAACCTATTAAATATTTTT
>MFRJ01000128.1:13471-14567 GCA_001784535.1 Candidatus Melainabacteria bacterium GWA2_34_9 | reverse complement strand
AAGCCTTAAGCATACTTAAGGACAAATTTCTTGAAATCGTAATGATTGAAACAGAAAATATTTTTTCTTCACACAGAAATAACCTCTTTAATATAGATTTTAAAAAAGATAATTCTGTTCAAATAACAGTCATAAATGACAGCAAAACTTATGACCTGTTGTCCAATACATGGAAAAGACATAATTCGAGAAAGAAGATTAATGGCATAAAAAATGAAAAGAATAACCAGCGCAACGTTCATAACCAGCTCAACCTGTCTTAAAAACTGCCCTGATTTTAATCTGCCGGAAATTGCCCTGATAGGTCGTTCAAACGTAGGCAAATCTTCTTTCATAAATACTTTAACAAACAGGAAAAAACTGGCAAAAACCAGTAATACTCCTGGTAAAACCAGACTTATTAATTTTTTTAATATAAATGAAGAACTAATTATCGCGGATTTGCCGGGATACGGTTATGCAAAAATTTCAAAAACCGAACAGGAAAAATGGAGCAAAATCCTTGAAGAATATCTTAAAGACAGAGAACCTTTAAAAGCGGTAATTCAATTCATAGACGCAAGGCATGACGTGCAGAATAATGACTATCAAATGAGGGAATGGCTTGATTTTCACAAAATTCCTATTATTACGCTGGCAACAAAAACTGATACGCTTTCGAAAAACGAAGCCTTCAGGGCTATTCAAAACATCTCAAAAACACTCGACACAGAGGTTATAGAATTTTCATCGAAGACAGGTATTGGAAAAGATAAGATTTTGGCTGTTTTTACAGGCATTATTAAAGATTCTATTTAAAAATTCCTTATTTTAAAACAAAAAGGGCGAGCGAGTCACCGAAGGTGACGGAAAGCGAGCCAAAAAACTAACTCTAACCCCCTCCCTGCCAGGGAGGGGGTATTGGGGTGGGTGATAAAAACACTTACAACCTATTTATCAATATTAACTTTTTGTTTTTCATGAGCAATAAGAGCCTGAGCATCAGATTCATCAATGTTTCCATAAAAAGTATTATCAATTGCCATAACAGGAGCAATTTCGCACAAACCAACACATTCAACCACTTCCAGCTTGAATTTACTGTCTTCTATACAGT
>MFRJ01000128.1:13247-13434 GCA_001784535.1 Candidatus Melainabacteria bacterium GWA2_34_9 | reverse complement strand
CAGTAATTTGCCTGAACCGCAAAGTTGGCAGACAATCCCATTACAAACCTTAATTACATGCTGTTTTACAGGTACAATTTCAAATTCTTCATGTAATTCTATTATTTTTTTGATTTTATTTTCAGTAATATCAAGATGTTCAGCAATACAAACCAGATCTTCTTCTGTAATACAGCCAAATTTGTTC
>MFRJ01000128.1:11955-13222 GCA_001784535.1 Candidatus Melainabacteria bacterium GWA2_34_9 | reverse complement strand
TAAAATCTTTTTTGTCTTGATATTTAAGAAAAATTGATAACAAATCCAAACTCAATATTTTACATTTACAAGGAATTTTTTTGTTTATATTTTTTTGTTTATTCATATTATAAAAATTCCAAATCTATTTGGTAAGTTGCTTATTTTAAGTTAACACAGGCAACATGCAAATTGATTCTCTAAAACTCCTAATTTGTTTACTTAATATTAATTAATATTTTGTTAAGGTCGAATACAAATAATATTAAGCAAAAACACCCTCTGGGCTGTTTTTCCAATATGATAAAGTTTCTTGATTATCTACATCATCTATGATATTTTTCATATTAATAAAATAGGCAGTCTGGTTAGTTTAGTTTAGAGAGAGATTATAAAAAATTGAAATTGCAGACAAATCCCCAAAAAATGGTTAAAAAAACCACCAATTTAGGTAGACACGTACTCGCAGAACTTTATAATTGCGATTCTAATGTTTTAAACAATGTTAAATTAATTGAAAAGTTCATGGTAGAAGCAGCAGTTGAATGCGGCGCAACAGTAGTTGAAAAAAACTTTCACATGTTTAGTCCGTTCGGCGTAAGCGGTGTTGTAATAATATCAGAATCACATCTCGCTATTCACACATGGCCTGAATACGGATACGCAGCGGTTGATCTATTTACATGCGGTGATTCATGCGATCCTTTAGTTGCTTATGAGTATTTGAAAAAACAATTCAATGCAGGTTCCTCATCATACAGCGAATTAAAACGCGGCATGCTAAACGTTGAAGACGATAAAATAATTGAAACACCTTTTCAGCTTAAAGCTCAGATATAAAAATGACAGATATTTGGTATACGGAAAAATATAATAACAATCTTGGTTTAACCTTTAAAATCAAGGGTACTTTGCACTGCGAACAATCTGATTTCCAAAAAGTTGAAGTTATAGAGACAGAAGCCTACGGAAAAATGCTTCTTCTTGACGGACTTGTTATGACTACAGAAAAAGATGAATTTTTCTATCATGAAATGATTTCACATATTCCCATGCTCTCTCATCCTAATCCTGAAAGAGTTCTTGTAGTAGGCGGCGGAGATGGAGGAACTGTCAGAGAAGTTTTGAACCACCCTTCTGTCAAAGAAGTTGTTCTTTGCGAAATTGACGGGGCTGTAATTGATGTAGGCAAAAAATATCTTCCTTCTATCGCGGGAAAACTTGATGACCCGAGAGTTAAAATAAACGTTGAAGATGCTATTGAGTATATGAAACGCCAAAATAAAAG
>MFRJ01000128.1:11456-11883 GCA_001784535.1 Candidatus Melainabacteria bacterium GWA2_34_9 | reverse complement strand
TTACTGAAGATTTTTATACAAATGTCAAAAACGCGCTTAAAGAAAACGGTGTCATGGCTGCACAGAGCGAATCCCCTATAATGAATCAAAAAGAATTGGGGTTAATTTCAAATTTGCTTAAAAAAGTCTTTCCGATAGTCAAAACTTATATTGCGCCTGTTCCGACATATCCGGGGTCATTCTGGAGTTGGACTTTCTGCTCGGAAACCGTAAATCCTGTTGAAATTAAAAACGAAAAAGCAGCTGAAGAAATTGAAAAACATGCTAAGTTTTATAATAAAGATATTCATAAATCCGTTTTTGTTCTCCCGAACTTTATTAAAGATATCGTAAAACAATAAGGAAACAAAAAAGTGCTGAGCGGACCTTTTTTACCGAGGAATTGGACAAATTCCACAGAGAATTTTAATGAAGCTGACTGCGTTAT
>MFRJ01000128.1:0-11427 GCA_001784535.1 Candidatus Melainabacteria bacterium GWA2_34_9 | reverse complement strand
CTTACAGACCCGGCGCAAGATTTGGTCCTGAACTCATAAGAATTGCTTCCTATGGGCTTGAATCATATTCTCCTATTCAAGGTAGAGATCTTGATGATGTTAAGTTTTACGATGCGGGAGAAATTGAATTTCAACTCGGCAACAGGGAAGATTCTTTACAAAAAATAGAAACCGCCGCTGAAGAAACACTTTCATACAACAAAAAATGGCTAGGCATTGGAGGAGAGCATCTTGTAACTTTTCCAGCGATAAAAGCATACAGCAAGAAATACCCCGAGCTTTACGTAATTCATTTTGATGCGCATGCCGATGTCAGAGAAGATTATATTAATGAAAAATTATCTCATGCCTGCGTTATGAGAAGAATTTCTGAAATAATTACGCCTGACAATTTAATACAAATAGGTATCCGCTCAGGCACGCAGGACGAATTTGAATGGATGAAAGAAAACAACACTATTGCGAAAACGCAGGAAGATTTAAAAGAAAGACTTAAATTCTTATCAGACAAACCTGTCTTTTTGTCTGTTGACCTTGACGTGCTTGATCCAAGCTTAATGAGCGGAACAGGAACACCGGAGCCGGGCGGAATGACATACTCCGAGCTTATGAGCTGGTTAATGCTTCTTAAAAACCTAAATATTGTTGGGGCTGATGTTGTAGAATTGTCACCGCATTACGACCCATCAGAAGTTTCCACTGTAACCGCGGCAAAAGTTATACGAGAAGTTTTACTTTTAATGAATTAAATATGTAACTTTTGTCTAATTGCAGCAATATGGCACGTTGCCTTTATTTTAAGAACTACAGCCTGGACTAAAATAATATTTTTGGTTCTTTCGCAAAAATTCCCTATGGCATTTAACTGCTTAAAAACTGGAAGGTTATCCTGCTGTTTACTAATTAAACCTGTCTTGGCACCACAGTAAAATGCAGCTTCATTTGTTGGTTGTTTGGCGGCTAAGGTATTCCATACAATTACCTGTTCATTCAAAAGACGGGATTTTTTAAATGGAGAGATTGATTTTCTGCATTCTGAGCCCAATCTTATTAATTCTTGGCGTTCTTGAGGCGGTATAATTATTTTAGGTGAAATTTTTGGCATAACTTTTTCCTTTTTTTAATTATTAACTTTTCTATTTATATAAGAACCCTAAAAATAAAAGTTAATAGTTAATGTTAAAAAAAGACTATAAAAGACGAGTGGATCGTTGATATATCTACAAAAAGCATTTTAATATTTCTTAATATCATATAAAATTTTACAAATCATTGAAAAAAACTTATTAATGAAGTAATTTACTATAAAGATAAACAAAGATTTGGGGAATGGTTATGCAACTGAAAACCCAAAATAAAATAAAAGGTCCTCATATCGTAGAAGTTTTAAGCAATATAAAACTTTCTGATGATACGTGGAAACTTACTTTTCAGAATCAAGAAATTGCAGAAAACGCAAAACCGGGACAGTTTGTTTCAATTTTATGCGAAGATTTGTTATTAAGAAGACCTTTCAGCGTTGCAAATACTATAAACAATTCATTTGAAATTATTTATAAAGTTAAAGGCAAAGGTACGAAATATCTTTCCAGCCTCCGAAACGGGGAGTCGGCAGATATAATTGGACCTATGGGAAACGGTTTTACTATAGAAAATAAAAATTCATTATTGATCGGGTGCGGTGTAGGAATTGCCCCGATTAATTTTTTGTCCAATATACTTGAGAAATCAGGAATAAAACATTCTTTTGTGGCATGTTCACAGACTTTTATCAATACTGGCATCACAGAAAACCAAGTCATTATTACAGAAGATGGCTCTGCAGGGCTTGAAGGAAGATTAGACCAGCATTTGAAAAAGATAATAAACGAAGTAAAACCTGAAAAAATTTATACCTGCGGACCAAATCCTGCTATGGCTTATGTTTCTTTAACGGCAGAAAAATATGAAATTTCTGTGGAAGCTGCTCTCGAAAGAGATTTTGCCTGTGGAACAGGGGTTTGTATGGGATGCGTGATACAAATTAAAGATAATAATAAAACAATAAACAAAAGAATTTGCAAAGATGGTCCTGTATTTAGAGGAAATGAGGTTTTATGGCAATGTCCAATTTAATAAAACCTGATATCTCTGTAAATATCGGAAGATTAAAACTTAAAAATCCAATTCTGACAGCCTCTGGCACTTTCGGGTATGCCGATGAATATGATGATTTTATGAATGTATCCAATATCGGAGCTATAGTCACAAAAGGCATAACGCTAAACCCAAAAACAGGAAACCCTCAACCACGAATAAAAGAAGTTAAAAACGGACTTATAAATTCTATAGGTCTTGAAAATGTAGGTATTCAGGACTTTATTGACAAAAAACTTCCTGTCCTGAAAGAAAACAATATAGATTTTATTCTGAATATAGCTGGAGCAAGCATTGAAGAATATATTGAAATTGCAAAAATTTGTCAGTCAAATAATATCGAAACTGTTGAGCTGAATTTATCCTGTCCTAACGTAAAAAGCGGATGTCTGGAATTTGGCAAAGATGAAAAAACCCTTTACAAACTTGTTTCTGAAGTTAGGAAAAATTTTGATAACACTTTAATAGTAAAATTAAGTTCAAACGTTTCTTTTCCAGAAAAAATGGCAAAAACCGCAGAAAAAGGCGGAGCTGATGCAATTTCAGCCATTAATACAGTAAAAGCAATGAATATAGACATAAATAAAAACTTAAAAGGCTTTAAATCTATAAAAGGCGGTTTGTCCGGAAGCTGTATTAAACCGCTGGCATTGAATTTTATCTATGAAATAAGACAACATATTGCTATACCGATAATAGGAATGGGAGGAATTTCATGTTTTCAGGATATGCTGGAATTTTTTGCGGTTGGAGCAGATGCTGTTCAAATAGGAACGGCGAATTTTACACATCCTGACTTGAGTGATACGCTTGTTATTGAACTAAATAACTTTATGAAACAACAAAATTACGGATCGTTAGCTGAATTAGTGAGAGATTTGCGATATGAGTACTAAATCAAAAAAATTTTTAAATTTCCTGAAAACCACTGAAAATCTTATAAAAAACAAAAAATTACATACTTTTAAAAGTTTATTAAATTTTATTGAAGACAAAAAAAATTCTGATACTGATTATAAAATTTTAAATACACAAATAAGGACAATGACTATGATTGACCTGTTAATTAGAACCGAAAGTTTGCTTAAAGGACACTTTGAATTGAGTTCCGGTCTTCACAGTAACCAGTATTTTCAATGTGCAAAGCTGCTTCAGTATCCGGAATACGCAGAAAAAACAGGAAAACAACTTGCAGAGCTTTTTGATGCAAACAAAATTGACGCTGTTTTAGGTCCGGCATTGGGCGGTATAATTATAGGCTATGAAACAGCAAAAGCACTCGGCAAAAAATCAATATTTACCGAAAGAAAAGACGGTATAATGACACTTAAAAGAGGTTTTCATATTAATAAAGGGGATAGAGTCATTATTATTGAAGATGTTATAACCACCGCAAAGTCAACAATGGAATCTATAAAGATTATAGAAAGCTTTGGCGGAAATATTGCAGGAATAGGGTGCATTGTTGACAGATCTAAAAGACAAACAGCTCTAAAAATAGAATCATTAATTCAAATAGACCCTGAAATTTACACACCCGAAGAATGTCCTATGTGTAAATTAGGTCAAAGCATCGAAAAACCAGGTAGTAGAACACAAGTAGCTGAGTAAAAAAGTCTTATGGAAGATAAAATAAAACAAAAATTAGCGGAGCTACAAAAAACACATAACGAATTTTGGAATATTAGTCCGGAAATCGGTAAGTTCTTGAACATGCTTATAAAATCAGGAAATTATAAAAATATCCTAGAGCTTGGAACTTCAAACGGATATTCCGCTATATGGCTTGCATTAGCGTTGCAGGAAAACGGCGGTCATCTTGTAACAATTGAATATTCTAAAGAAAGAAATGAAATGGCGAGAAAAAACCTTGAAGAATGTAATTTACTCGACAAAACAACTCTTCTTCAGGGGAAAATCTTAGAACTTCTTGAACGATTAGATCTCAAACTTTTTTATGCGCACGATAATAATGATGATACTTATATTGATTTTGCCTTTATCGATGCAAGCAAGCTCGAATATATAGAATATTTTAACCTAATCCACCCCAAGCTTAAAAAAAATGGAATGATTGTAGCGGATAACGTGATTTCCCACGAAAACAAACTCTGGAGTTATGTTGACTTAATGATGGCACATGAAGATTATCAGACTGTAAAATTAAATTTGGGCGCAGGTTTGCTGGTATCTTTGAAAATAAAATGATAAAATTTATATGCTATGAAAAAACTAACAATAATAAAAAACGGCTATGTTCAAAACCCTGATTGCCCAAAAATAAAGGCAAATATAGTCATCCATGGAAACAAAATCATTGATACTTCAGCATCCTGCGAATTTGAGTTTGCTAAAAATTTTGATGTGATTGAATATATTGATGCAAAAGAATTAACTATTAGCCCCGGACTGATAGATCAGCATATTCATGGCGGCTATGGGATTGATTTTAATACAGCAAAAGCAGATGATCTAGTTTATTTAACAAAGGAACTTGCAAAACATGGCATAACTTCTCTTGTTGCAACTGTTATGACTGACTCAGAGGAAAATATTAAACAGCAAATCAAAGAAATTTCTGAGGCAATGAAAAATCAGCTAGCCGGTTCTGCGAGAATAATAGGGATTCATCTTGAAGGACCTTTCCTTAATCCTGATTTCAAAGGAATTCACCCTGATAATCATATACTTGAGCCCAATATAAAAAATTTTAAAAAATTCGAAAACGAAAACATAAAAATTGTTTCTTACGCGCCTGAACTGGATAAAAATCTTGAATTTACAAAGTATTTAGTGCAAAAAAATATTATTCCTTCAGCAGGTCATTCAAAAGCAACTCATGAAGAATTAAAAACCGCAATAAATGAAGGATTGAAGCAAGTTACGCATTTGTTCAACGCAATGCCCCAACTTCATCACAGAAATCCGGGAATCGTCGGCGAAACACTGACAAATGACAAAATTTATGCAGAAATTATAGCTGATAATGAGCATCTACACCCGATAATTCTGGATTTAATCTTAAGAACAAAACCAAAATCAAAAATTATTTTTATAAGCGACTCACTGCCGTTAAATTACAGCACCGAAGACCATATAATATTCGGCGGACAAAAGATTTACAGGATTAACGATCAAGCTGTTAACGAAAACGGAACTTTTGCAGGAAGTTTATCATTTTTAGATGAAAATTTGAGAAAGAATATTGAGAAAATAAATTTCTCCGACTTTTTAATGTATTCATCACTCAATCCTGCAAAAAATCTGGGGTTAAAGACAAAAGGATTTATTGATAAAGATTTTGATGCGGATTTAGTACTTTGGGACGAAAATTTTCAGGTTAAACAGACTATTATTGGCGGTTTAATTGCTTATTGAAATAAATAATTAAACCAATTTGAATTTTTTATACATTTAACAATTCAAAAACCCCGATTTGTCTTTTTAATATTAGACAGTATAAAATGCTACTAATATTAAATATTTTTATAAAAGTTTGGGGCAAGAATAAATGTTTTTTTCTAAAATAGCTGAATTTCTCACTAAAACAAAAATGGGGCGGGTTGGAACATATTTTTTAAGTTCTGTAGTAGGAGTGAATATCTTTATGAGCACCTTTATTTTTGGAGGGATCGAGGATAAGCTTATTTTTTATCCGATCGATAAAGACTTTGCGCAAATAAGGATTAATGTGGATAAACATGTTCAAGATACTTATTTTTACAGCAGAGACGGATTTAAGCTTAACGGGTGGTATATAAAGGCACATGCAAACAATCCTACCATTATTTACTGCCACGGACAGGGAGAAAACCTGAGCCAATGGCAAAATGTCGCACAATTTCTTGCTAATAACGGTTATGGAGTATTCATGATTGATTATAGAGGGCACGGAAAAAGTGAAGGCGGTCCTTACGAACAGGGACTTTATATAGATCTTGAATCGGCTATAAACTATCTTGTAGATTCAGAAAAAGTAAAAAGAGACAATTTGGTTCTATGGGGAAGATCTATGGGCGGTGCAGTAGTTGCAGACATCGCATCAAGAAATAATTTTAAGGCTGTAATTCTTGAAAGCACATTCACAAATCTAAGAGATGAAGCTATTCACCTTACCAGCACAGGTATTTTAGAAAGTAAACTCGGATTTTGGAGTTCATTATCAACAAAATTTGTAAGATATATTCCTCTAATTACAAAATTTTCTACGGATAAGAAAATTTGTAAAATCACATCGCCATTGCTAATTGGCGGTTCTAAAAATGATGAAACCGTTCCTGTCGCAATGTCTTATAAACTGGAATCCCTAAATCCAAAAGCAAAATTATTTGTTTCTGAAACAGGAAGCCATCACGAAAGCGAGTGGTTTTTTCCTGAAGTAAAAGACTTTTTGGAATCAATACAATAAATTACTTAACCAAATCAGGTCTAAGCGTTTGAGCTTTTCTCAAATAGATATGCCTGATTTCATCTTTTGATTTTGCTGTATTAAAAGTAATAAGCACCCTGATGCATTTTTGTAAGCTCTCAGGCACGGGGATTTCCTGTGTACAAATCATAGGAACAGTATTCCACCCTAAATGAACACGTGCAGCTTTTGCCGGAAATGCCGCGTCAAGGTCATGAGTCAGGGTAAAAATCACATTAATTATCTCATCTGAATCGATTGAGTTTTCTTCAATCATTTTTTTAAGCAGTTCAACAGTAGCCTGATATATTTCTTCATCAACGTTATTTTCTACTGTTGTTGCTCCTCTGACTGCCCTAGATATAGGAATATTTTGCATTTATTCTTCCTTTGAATGTGTACCTTATGTTTTAATTATACTTAGTAATGAAATTTTTTAAAACAGGTAAGAAATAATGGAAGAAAAAGAAATAGTATACGGAAAAAATCCTGTAGAAGGTATTTTAGAAACAAATCCCAAAAGAATAAACAAAATTTATCTTGTAATAGGAGTGAAATTTGATCCTAAAATTAGAAATATCCTAAGTCTTGCAAGACAAAACAAGATTGTGGTTCTTGATATACCAAAAGAAAAAATGGATAAATTAACGGATGGAGTCCATCAGGGAGTAGCTGCTTCTGTTTCACCTATAGAATTTATTGAACTGGAAGATTTATTGCCTAAAATTAAAGATAAAAAAGATGCTTTGCTAATAATTTTAGACAAAGTAGAGGATCCGCACAATTTAGGCTCAATAATAAGAACCGCTGCAGCGGCAAATGTCGACGGAATTATTATTCCTAAAAGACATTCAAGCCAAATAACTTCTACAGTAGAAAAAGCAAGTGCAGGAACTGTCGACAAAGTAGCTATAATTCAGGTAACTAACTTAAGTGCAACAATAGAAACACTGAAAGAAAATAATTTTTGGATTATTGGAGCAGAAGGTTCTGCAGAAACCTATTATTTCAATCAAAAATACGATATGAACTGCGCACTCGTCATGGGTGGAGAAAATCAGGGAATCAGCTCACTTGTAAAAAAGAACTGCGACATGCTGGTTAAAATTCCTATGTCCGATAATGTTAATTCTCTAAACGTAGCCAATGCAGCAAGCATATTAATTTATGAAATAGTCAGGCAGAGAATATAAAAAAAATATTATTGATTGAATGATATACTCATCAGAAAATTACAAATTATTAATAAATATAGATAATTTAACAAGTTTCAAATTTAATCGACGATATAGATGAAATTTTAACTAACTACTGTATCGTAAAAATGAAATTTGTAATAAAATATTCTTAGGGGAGACTGTTAATGGATATTGCTAAAAAAAGAAGAAATACAGAGGATTTGCCGGCTAAAATGAAAGATAAATCTTTTAAAAAACAGGACGATATATTTGAAGAAGAATCAGAAGATGCTTCTTTTGAAGATGATGCTGAGGATTTTGAAATACCTGAAGACGATGAAGTTGAAGAAATTGTAGTTGAAAAAGAATTATCTTCTTCTGATGATGCTGTAAAAATTTATCTTCAACAAATTGGCAGGATCTCACTTTTAACGCCTGATGAAGAGCTCGAAGTTGCAAAACAAATTAAAGAAAATCATAACAAAAAAGCCAAAGAAGAGCTTGTTAATGCAAATTTACGTTTAGTAGTAAGTATTGCAAAAAAATATATAGGCCGAGGACTTTCTTTTCTTGACTTAATTCAAGAAGGAAATATGGGATTAATTAAAGCAGCTGATAAATTTGATTATACAAAAGGATTTAAGTTTAGTACGTACGCAACTTGGTGGATCCAGCAGGCTATAACACGCGGTATAGCTGACAAATCCAGAACAATAAGACTTCCTGTTCACATGATTGAAACCATAGGGAAAATCAAAAAGGCGACATACGACCTTACAAATGAACTTAACAGGAAACCGTCTAAAGAAGAAATCGCTGAAAGACTCGATATTCCTTTATCAAAGTTAAGAGCGGTTATGAAATCTGCCCAATCTACAATAAGTCTTGAAACACCCCTCAATAAAAAAGAAGAATCAACCAGAATCGGTGATTTTCTAATTGATAACGGTTCTACATCTCCTGATACAAAAGTTATTCAGGAAAACCTTTTTTCCGAAATCAGGAAAATCCTCGGACAACTTAGTCCGAAAGAAAGAGATGTCCTGATAATGAGATTTGGTCTTGATGATGATGGAAACAAAAAAACCCTTGAAGAAATTGGCACAAGGTATGGCGTATCAAGAGAAAGAATCAGACAAATTGAAAACAGAGCTATAAGTAAGCTAAAAAGACTTTGCCGCAACAATAGAGGCGTGAAAAGCTTAAAAAATTATATCGGCGAAGAATTATAAAATATCTATAAAAAAGGAGAAGTACCGCTTCTCCTTTTTTATGTTTGTAAAGAATTGCTAAAAAAATGGCAATTCTTTTTTTGTTTGTTTTTTAAGTTGATATGCTTGGATTAACTGACTATAAAAAATGTTAGCTTCTTTAAGACAGATCAAATTCAAAGAGGACTATTAATGAAAGAAAAAAAATCCAAATTAACATTGTATATTCTAGTCGCCCTTGTGTCAGGAATTTTATTCGGATGTTTTTATCCCAAAATATGTGCGCTATTGCCTTTTACAGAAAAAATCACAAGCTTAATAGATACTATCCTTAAATCCGGTGCTAAAATCTTTCTTAATATGATCAAAATGCTGATAGCTCCTCTTGTTTTTTCAACGCTCGTTGTAGGAATTGCAGGGCATGGCAATATTAAAAGCCTTGGAAAAATTGGAACAAAAACAATAACTTACTTTTTAGCCGCAACTTCTATTGCGCTTGTTATAGGTCTTTTAGCTGCAAATATTGGTCAGCCCGGCAAAGGCTGCATTGTTAATGTTTCTAAAACACAGATGCAGGAACTTGAAACAATAAAAGAAGCCAATAAAGCCAATTCTCCTGCTGATACTTTTGTACATATGGTACCTACAAGCGTTGTAGATGCTATGGCACAAAACCAAATTCTTCAGGTAGTGGTTTTTTCGATCTTTTTCTCTTTCGCGCTTGGTTCTGTAGGAGAAAAAGGGAAACCTATACTTGAATTTTTAACATCACTAACGAAAGTAATGTTTAAATTTACAGAATATGTTATGAAATTTGCGCCTATGGGTGTATTTTGCGCTATAGCTTCAACAATAGGCGAACAAGGACCAGGCATCCTTGTGTCTTACATTAAGCTGATTGCATGTTTGTACACGGCGTTATTTGTATTTCTTGCGCTAGTGCTATTTACAGTATGCTCAATAATAAAAATTCCGTTCCTAAATCTTTTATGGGCAATAAAAGATCCTGCTTTGCTGGCATTTTCAACAGCCACAAGCGAGGCAGCTCTGCCAAAAGCTATGGAAACAATGGAAGATTTTGGTGTTCCTAAAAAAATTGTTGCATTCGTCATGCCTACAGGTTATACGTTTAACCTTGACGGAAGCACTTTATATCTTTCATTGGCGGCTATTTTTATCGCTCAAATGTACAACATAGAGCTTTCATTATGGCAGCAAGTACTCATGATGCTCACCTTAATGCTTTCCAGCAAAGGGATGGCTGCTGTACCTAGAGTTTCCTTAATTATTCTTGCGGGCACACTTGGAAGCTTTAACATTCCTGTGGCAGGAGTGGCTGTGCTTCTAGGAATTGATCATATTCTAGACATGGGCAGAACAACAATAAATCTTATTGGTAACTGTGTAGCCACAGTAGTTGTTGCGAGATGGGAAAATGTATTCGATGATAACAAGATGCACAGCTTTATCGAAGATTTAAAAGAATCAAGATCGGCTAATAACTTGCAAGAACTTTCAACTATTTCTCCGGAATACAATTCTATTAGTAAAACAAACGGACACAAAAAACCTAATATAAATACTTCAACAAATTTAGAACAAGAAATAAAACTTCATTAATAAATAAAAAATAAAGATAAATAAAAACATGTAAATGCTATAATTGAAGCGTTTTATACGAAGTGCGATGATTTATGAAAAGAATAAAACTGCTTCCTGAAAACCTTATAAACCAGATTGCTGCCGGCGAAGTCATAGAAAGACCTGCCTCGGCAGTAAAAGAACTTGTCGAAAATTCTATAGATGCAGGCGCAAAAAAAGTCGAAATAGAAATTTCCAACAGCGCAAGAGACATAAGAGTAGCAGATAACGGACATGGCATACATAAAGACGACTTGATTCTCGCTTTTTCAAGACATGCAACCAGCAAAATCCAAAATCAAAAAGATTTATGGTCAATAAATACACTTGGATTTCGCGGAGAAGCGTTAGCAAGCATTATTTCTGTTGCAAAAGTTACCTGTACGACGAGAACTGTTGATGATGAGAACGGATTAAAAGCAGACTGCAAAGATTCTGAAGTTAAAATTTCGGAAACAGGTTGCGCTGTCGGAACAATTATGGAAGTTAAGGATTTATTTTACAATATACCTGCACGACTTAAATTCCTTAAGCAGCCACAAACCGAGCTTGCAAATATAACAGAAATCCTTCAGAATATTGCTATTTCGCACCCTGAAGTTGCTGTTAATCTTGTACACAAAAAACATTCAATAATAAAAACAACAGGAAGTTCTGATTTAGCAACAGCAATAAGCGAAATTTACTCAAAAGATCTTATAAAAGAACTTTCAGAGATTAATTTTGAAGATAATCAATTTAATTTAAATATCAAAGGATTTATAAGCAATCCGGATTTCACACGCTCAAACAAAAAAGCTGTTTATGTTTTTGTAAACGGAAGAACAGTAAAGTGTCCCATTATATCAAAAGC
>MFRJ01000127.1:22063-22170 GCA_001784535.1 Candidatus Melainabacteria bacterium GWA2_34_9 | reverse complement strand
CGCCCTTTTTAAATTTAAAATAAAAAAATTTTTATCTATTACTTAATTTATAATTTTAATGGGGCAATTGCCCCATTTTTTAGTATTTATAATTGAAATCTATAACT
>MFRJ01000127.1:17076-22014 GCA_001784535.1 Candidatus Melainabacteria bacterium GWA2_34_9 | reverse complement strand
TCAAAGTTTTTATTTCTATCTCTATTATCTATCTGGTATTTAAAGCAGGTTTTTACCAGCTTTGCAACATCATCATCAGAAATACTTGCAAAAGATATTGCTGTAAGATAAGTTTTTTCATTATTTATCTTTACTTTTTTTGAATAAATATGCTCAGCTCTTATAGAAATGGGCTCTTTCTCATAATCGAGATAAATATTACAATGCACATCATAATAATCTTCAAGAGGACTGTCAGAAATATAACAGAAACCGCTTCCACTTATATTTCGAGTCTGTATATTAAAAGTTTCCATATTCATATAGGTTTTATCAAGATATTTGATTACTTCGACTTTTAAATTAAGAGGAACCCTTATAAATTCTCTTCTTTCAGTAAACTGACTGTTGTAAGGAAAACTTATTCTGAGTCCTGACATGCTGTCCAGCTGTTTATTCATTACGTTAGAAACAGCTGTAAAAGTCCCGTTTTCGGTCTTGAATATAATATTAATTTCCTGCCCGTCAGGAAGATTGTGAGCCAAATTATTTTTGTGAGGCGGCGAAATAAGTATATGATCCTCATTAACCCTTTTCACATGACTATTTAGACAGTGATAATTGTCATAACTGTCAATGTATTCAAGCTCGAATACAGCTAACTCTTTGATGAAATCGTATATATCCGGCATTTTTACCCCTGATAAAATATCTATTTAACAATTAGTCGAGCATTGATTCAAGAACTTTTGCTTTTCTTTCGCTGGTTTCAGTGCTAATTAAGTTATTTCTTCTGATATATCCTCTTAGAGCTTCTCTTATAAGCTCACTTCTTGTACGCTGTTCAGAAGCTGCAACATTATCAATCCTGTCAAGAAACTCGTCAGGCATTGATATAAGTACTTTGGCCATAATATTCCTCTCCTTGTTCCTTCATTTATTTATAGGTAAAAACAAAAAATATAGTTTTTATCCTCTTAAATATATATTATAGCATTATCATTTATATTTGCCATTTTTTAAATATTTTTTTAATTATTTTTACAAATACTCTTATACGAACATATTTTAACCTGACAATTTTCTTGAGCAGGAAATTGAATTGTATTCTCTATTTTATTTATTATTTTTACAAAATTTTCTTCATATTCGAGCGATTTTTCTTCTGAAAAAGTTATTTCTGTAATTTCAACAGCATCAGGAATTATTTTAAAATACTGAAAAACAAGGTTTTCCGGCTTAAAATCAAGCTTTAAGTCTTTCTTGCTTTGATAAAGCGCATAAAGATAAATCTGGTGCTGAAAATTTATATTGATATTTTTAGGAATAATGCCTGTTTTCCAATCGGCTATTATATATTTGCCTTTTTCTTCATCAAAAAATATAGCGTCAATTCTTCCTATAAGCCAATGGGATGTTCCTTTAAGATTAGTATTAAAGCCCCATTCTGTTTTAATTACTTTTTTGTCCAAAATAGGATGATTTTTTATAGCATTCCATCGTTTATAAATTTCATTGTCGACAACAATTTCTTTATCAGAGTTTTTTAACAAATGCTCTATGTTTAAACCCCTTAAATGATAATCAATCAGAGCATGAACAGATTTTCCAAGCTCATAATCTTGATGAAATTCGGGATATTTAAGCTCTTTTATGTATTTAAAATAATATTTTTTCCGGCATGTTTGCCATGTATTAAAGCGGTCGTGATTTAAAAGGTTGTTCTTCATCTTACAATCCTTTCATAATGCCCAATAAACCACTCTAAAATTCTAGATGGCTTATATTCTCTGGTTTTATTCCAACTATTTTTTGCTTTTTCATTTCCGCTCATATAAAGATAATGTCTTGCTCGCGTAATCCCGACATAAATAAGCCTTAAATGCTCATGTATCTGCTCAAGCTTTATTTTATCTATGCTTTTATGGAGTTTTCTAATCTGTCTTATTTGATTTATAAGATGTCCGCTTTTTCCGATGTCAACAACCTCAGGGGTTACAGGGTAACTGAATTTAACTTCCTGCATTTCCGGCATAAAAACAGCGTCAAACTCTAATCCTTTAGCTTTATGAGCAGTCATAATCTGCACAAATTCATACTTATCATCGTCTTTTTCAATCTCATTAAAGAATTTAACTCCGCTAAGCGATTTTTTGCCGCCTAAATCACTCAAATAATTCAAAATTTCAGGCAAATTGACCGTTTTATTTTCTTCATTATCCGTATCATATCGTCTGAATCTGCTAACCAAAAGACTTATTATTCTTGCGTTTGACTTATCTATAACAGAATCTAAATAACTTGCGCCAAGCTCTGCAATGATTTCTTCAGGAGGTAGTATAGATTTATCAAGCCATTTTAATACTTCATCCTGAAATTTGCCTAGCGTTTCTGTAGGCAGATCTTCTTTTTCAAAGCAAATAAACGGAGAGCCTGCTTTTTCAAGAAAATGAGCCGCATCAAACTCATACTGCAAGATATTAGATTTTACAAATTCTTCATAAAGAGCTTTGACTAATTTGTTATTCCAAGGATTATTCAACACTTCAAGATACGCTTTTATAAACCTGAAGACCTTTTTCTGAGCCACAGATTCCGAATAACAAATAAAAGGTATGTTATTAGCCTCAAAAAACTGCGCCCATTCAATTACAGAACTGTTCGTCCTTAATAAAACCCCTATTGTGAAATTAAATGAGCTTTTTCTAAGCTTTTCAATTTCTTTTAAGATTTTTGCTTTTTCTTCTTCATTCGTTTCATAAATTTTAAAACTCAAACAATCTTTAGTTTCAGGATTTTTGCCTTCTACCGCATGAATCTTCAAGGGAATAAAAGCATCTTTGAGCAATTCCTGCCTTTCTGCCCAATCTACCAAAGAATTAGCAAGCTCAAAAACCTCATTTGCACATCGCTGAGAATGATTCATTTCAACAAGATTATTTGTAGTTTTAATAAATTCTTTGAATCCCGTCACGTCAGAATTGGAAAAACTCGATGTAATTGCCTGATTAGGGTCTCCACACCTGATTAAATTACCGTTATTTTCGCTGAGAAGTTCAAATAACTTCTGCTGAACAGAAGAAGAATCCTGCGCCTCATCTTCTATAATATATTTAAACTTTTCCTGAAAATGCTTTTTAATTTCAGGATGATGATTTAATAATTCAACACTGTAAATTAACAAATCATCAAAGTCTATCATACTTCTTTCTTGTAATATTCTTTGATATTCTACATATACAGGATAAAAACAGAATAATTCCTGATAAAGTTCGGCATTTTTATTTGATAGATACTTTCCAAGGCTCTCCGACGAAATTTCCAGAAACTTTGCCTGCGAAATAGCGTTCGGGTAGTCATAATTAAAAGAATTAAACTGATAATCATTGTCCTTAATTAATTTATTGTAAATTTCCTGCATTATTTTGAATTTCAAAGTGTCATCGCAAATATCAAAATCAGAATCAAGACCAATTTTAGTATGATTATCTCCCTGCTTGATTATACTCAACCCCAATCCATGAATAGTACTGATATGAGGAAACTTTACAAGATCAGGACAGGTTGTTTTAATTCTTTCGCGGATATTTCTTGCCGCAGAATCCATATAAGTGAGTACCAAAATCTCTTCAGGATTGATTCCATCCTGAATCAACTTTATAATTAAAGCTTCGAGAATTTTTGTCTTTCCGGCACCGGGAACAGCGGAAATTGCCATTTTCCCGGACTTGTATTCAAGAACCGCCGCCTGATCTTTGCGGGGCGTAAATTCAAACTTTATTTCTGTCTTTTCCTTTACCTCAGAGATAAAGCTCTCAATACCTCCGTCATTTTCCCCGCCGGAAACATCAAGCTGACTTGCATAACAGAAAATTTTATCATCACACAACAAAACCAACTTCCTTAAAACGTGAGCTGTCTTTTCCAGCATGAGTTTTTTATGAATTTGTGGAGTATATTTCGGTAGCTGCCAGTTTTTATTAAACACCCACGCATTATAAAGTGGGCCAGTATCATCTTTCATCCATTGACGACTTGAAACATCCAGCCATATTTGAATTTGCGATTCAATTTCAAGGTCAATAACCTTTTGGGGAGTCGCAATTTTTACGCAATTTCCTTTTATTTCAGGGGCAGAAGAAGGATTGTCCGTAACAACAGTATCTTTCATCAAAATCAACCAGTCTTTATCAGAAAATACTTTGTTTTGGCTTGAATGAGTTTTTAACAAGGAAAACTCATCATTTCCCATGTTAACACTCCTGCTTCGCACAAGCTTTTCAAATCCTAAAAGCGACTCCACCATCCTGTTAAAATCTTCCAAGTTTTGATTTTCACTAATATTGGGAAGGATAAGCTCGGAAAAAATCTTTTCCACCTGCATAGAAAGTGCTGTTTTTTCTTCTTTTAAATCATTTATAACCTTTATTAAAGCCTTAAATTTATTTGCAGATTCCTCTGATGCCAACTTGATATTTTCATCAAATTTACCCGTTTTTTCATACTCTTCAAGTATTTCTTCACAGAAAATTGTCGAAATCCGCAACATGCCTGTCAATAAAGACCTTATTTCAAAAGTTTTAGGTTTAAATCGCCATTCTTCGTTTATTAACTGGAGAATTATCAGCGTTCCAAACACCAGCGGATCGTCAAAAATCTTCTTTGAACCTGTAAGGAACTGATATTCAATATTTTCCCGCTCAAAAAACTCTTTCAACGCGTGCTTCAAAGTCCCATCCATTGAAGGAACAACAAGAACAATATCATCAGGAGAATATTTTTCATTATTGATAAGAACTTTTATTTTAGCAAAAACCTGCTCTAGCATTTCCACATGCCGTATAGAATTTTCAAGAAGATGTATATTACTTAAATAAGGCGTTTTATCATTTATGATTGAATGAGATAACTCCTGCGCATCATTATAAGAAGTCTTTTCTGAAGTTAAATTAATTATTT
>MFRJ01000127.1:16881-17054 GCA_001784535.1 Candidatus Melainabacteria bacterium GWA2_34_9 | reverse complement strand
TTCCTCATAACCACAAGGATTTGCGCATAGATACCCCCTTCTCGAACTTCCTTCTGTATCCACGGCTATAAAGAACTCTTTAACTTTTGGAATAAGCTTGTTTATAAAGTACTGGGCGGAATACGTGGTTTCATCAAAATCGTCAACAAGTAGATATTTTATTCTGCCAAAAT
>MFRJ01000127.1:7040-16739 GCA_001784535.1 Candidatus Melainabacteria bacterium GWA2_34_9 | reverse complement strand
CCTGTCAATAATTTCATCCTGATCAAGAAAATTATTTGCAATAAGCGAATGTCTTCTTAAAATCTGATGCTTAAGACTTTTATGCGACTTGTAATCCCTTAAACTGTCTTCGAGCTTTTCCCGCTTATTTATTTTCTTAATACAGCTTTTTATAAAGAGTTCAGAAACTTCAAGACCGCAAAGATTAGGAATTATTTCTCTTTTGCCTCTATTTTCCGGTATTAATTCTTCTACAAGTGACCAATTAGCCTTTATAGAGTTGTAAACTATCCCGTTAAAGGTATAAACAGGAAGCTCACCAATTCCGTTTATTTGAAGGTCAGCCAACTTAGCTCTGATTTTTTCGGAAAATACATTTTTTTTATAGCTATTTAAAGTAATGACCAGTATTTCCGACGTCAAAATCCCCGATTCGACAAGTTCAATGAACTTTTCAACCAGAAACGCCGATTTTCCCGATTTTAAAGGTCCTTCTATATACATGAATGCCGCAAATGTTTGTTAATAATATTCTTATTTTAGGGGAAAAAACTTTAAAATCAAAAACTTTAATGCTTTAAAATCCTGCCGATTCTTTCGGACATTTTTGAAATTCTTTCGGATTTTTCAAGTGCTATATCTGTCAAAATATCTTTTTCTGTGCTGCTTTCCGATTTATAAATTGCATTTTTCAATAAATATTCAATTCTTTGAGCTTCAACAGAGATGCCCGCTCTTAAATTATAAAGTTTTTGTTTTTTACTCATAATTGTTACCTTTTTGTAAAGAAAATTGTAATCTATAATTTCCATATTGTAATATAGTGATTACAGAATGTCAATAAGTAATTTTAAATTGTTATAATTAAATTATGTTAAAAAATAATTTATCAGAATTAATGGGAAGAAAAAAAATAAAAATAACCGAGTTGCATCGTTTAACGGGACTCGGAAGACCTACTCTTACAAAGATTTATTATGAAAAAACGAATTATATTAGTTTTGATACAATAGAAAAACTTTGTAAAGCTCTAGAGTGTAATACTCAAGAGCTATTAGAATATATCCCTGATTAAGATTTTTAAACGACTATGTCACCCTGAACTTGTTTCAGGGTCTATCCAATGAAGTAAGCTGGAAAGATGCTGAAACAAGTTCAGCATGACAATTATTCTATTCCTTAACAGCGCCGGAAGTTAAGCCGGCTACGATTCTTTTTTGGAAGAAAAGAATAATTAATATGAGAGGAATAGCTCCAATAACAGAACTGGCAGTTAATTGACCAATTACATTATCCGTTGCCGTAGGGAATTTGCTTATATATATAGGCAAAGTCCTTGAAAGATTTGTTGTAGTAAACGCTACAGCATATATAAACTCGTTCCAGTTTGTAACAAAGACCAAAATAGCCGTAGTCGCCAAACCTGACTTTAAAAGCGGAAACAAGATTTTCCAAAATATTGTGAACCCTGAACACCCGTCCATCTTTGCGGACAGCTCAAGTTCTTTTGGAATTTGCTTGAAATACCCTGACAACATCCATATAGCAATTGGCAAAGAAAATACTGTGTATGGAATTATTAACGAAATAAGCGTATCTCTTAAGCCTACTTCTCTGAAAATCAGATATAAAGGGCTTAATGTCGCTATGGAAGGAAACATTGAAATAGCTAAAAATAGAAATAAAGCCGCTTGACCGAACCTGATGCTTTTTCTTGTAATAGCATACGCTGAAATTGTTGCCAAACTAAGAGAAAGAAAAGTGGAAACGGTTGACACGATTAAACTATTTGACATCACAGTGCGGAAATTTTCATCTTTTAAAAGATTTACATAGTTTTTAAAATCTATATAACCCGAATTTATATCTGAAAGAGAGTAAAATAAGAGCAAGATTAAAGGTCCGGCACACCATGCCACCAAAAGAAAAATATAAAAAGGTCTTCCTTTTATTTCATTAAATCTTGTTTTCATCAATTAACATCCTTAGTTTTATAACTGAATGAATACAGATAAACTATACTTATAAGAAGCACACACAGGAAGATAACTACTGAAATAGCTGCCCCGTAACCAAATTGCAAACTCTGGAAAAGTGTTTTGAATGAATATAAGGACATAAGCTCTGTACTGTCTGCCGGGCCTCCGTTAGTCAATACGTAAACAACAGAAAATGCGCTGAACGAATCCATTGTCCTGAAAAGCAACGCAACAAGCATGGTCGGCATAAGCAAAGGCAGTGTAATATTTTTAAAGCTTTGAAGTTTGTTTGTCCCATCTAAAATAGCCGCTTCGTATAATTCTTTCGGAATCAACTGAAGCCCTCCAAGCAATAAAAGTGATAAAAACGGAGTATATTTCCAGACATCAACCAGTATTGCGCACTTCATCGCCCAAAAAGGATCGCCTAGCCAGTTTATGTTTGTATGAATTATATGTAAATTAAGCAATATCTTATTTGCAACTCCGTATTGAGGGTCTAAAATTATATTCCAAAACTTTGACGCGATAACTGTCGGCAAAATCCATGGAATAAGGATAGCTGTCCTTATTAACCACCTTGCCTTAAAGCTTTGATTGAGAATCAAGGCTATTGTCAAACCCAAAACAAGTTCTATTGCCACTGAAAAGAATGAATAATTGACATTATTTAAAAAACTGTTCCAGAACCTTTGATCTACAAGCAAATGCCTGTAGTTATCAAAGCCAATAAATTTGGTTATATCAAAGATGAGTACCTTTCTAAAAAGACTTAAATAAAAAATATTAATGATAGGTATGATTGCCACGAAAAAAATCAGTATAATAGCTGGAGCCATTAACAAAGCTGCTCTTTTTTCATCAGAAGTTAAACTTATTTTTTTCAAAAAATTCATTTATTCCTTCTTTTCTTTTTTATCGTGATTACTGCACTTTGTTAATATGCGGCTGTTTTTTTCCTTTGAGATATCAATAATAAATTCGATTTGATCTTTTGCTATTTTCAAACTTTTATCAATAGATTGGCGACCGACAATTATAGCAGAAAATTCCGATTGTAGCGCGCTGGAAAACATTACATAATAAGGATCTAACGGTCTTGATTTAATTGTAGGAATAATTTCTTCATAATATGTTTTCAAAAACGGGTATACTTTTACAAGTTTTTCATCTTTATAAACCGAATGCCGCGAAGGCAGGAACAAGGAATTCATAGCCAAAAACTTTTGTGACTCGGGACTTGTGATAAATTTAATAAACTCATAAGCTTCTTTAGGATGTTTCGAACTTTTATTAATTCCGAGCTGATGTCCGCCAAGTATAGGGGAACTTTGATAACCTTCAAAATGCGGCATATTAGCCATGCCTGCTTTTCCGTATAATGGAGAATCTTTGCCCGTAATTTGTTTATAAGAAGTCGACCAATCCCTCATAAAAATGCCATGACCCTGCAAAAAAAGCCTTCTATTGATAATCAAATTGGAAGTTTTCACTGTATCAGGGGATACTCCCGACTTAAAAAGGCTTTGCAGGAATGCCAATGCTTTTTTATTTTGAGGGCTGTCTATAACAACTTTATCACCGTCTAAAATAGCACCATTCAGACTGTATAAATACTCTAATACGTTACAAACCATGCCTTCCTGTTCGTTTCCCTGCCAAAGATAACCATACAAATCAGGATTATTTTCTTTTTCAAGTATGTATTGAGATTGTTTAACAAGCTCCTCAAAACTTTGAGGAGATCTAAACCCGTATTTATCAAGTAAATCTTTCCTGTAAAAAAGTGCGCCGCTTGTCAAAACCCAAGGGAAAGCATATATTTTACTGTTATAGGTTATGGGTCCTGCAAATAAAGGTGTTATAAAATCCTGAAAATCTTTCCTGTCAATGTATTTATCAAGGTCTAATATCCAGCCTGCCTTAGCAAATTCCTTAATCCAGATTACATCCATCGACAGCACATCAATATTTGGAGTATTTCCTTCAAGATTTATAACATAATATTGATGCTGAATATCCGAATGATTAGGCAAAATCTCTTCTTTTACTTTAATATTCGGATGAATTTTTTCAAATTTTTTAATTAATTCTTTAATTGCATTCGTTTTATTTCCAAAAGACGCCGAATCCTGCAACTCGTAATGAGCAAAAACTATAGTAGTAACTTTTGAATTCGCTTTAATGTTGTCTGATTTTTGCTTAAATAAACCCGCCATTATTACTGTTAAGATTAAACCAATAATAATTACTGTAGTTATAATTATAATTTTAGGCTTATTTATATGCATAAAGTCTTTCTTTAAACGCTTAATGCCAGATTATAAACTTCTTTCTTCGGAAACCCCGTAAACAGGGAAATGATTTTACTTATTTCCTTAGTTGAATATCCTTCTTTTTTAAGGATTTTGATTTTTTCGATTATTTCGGCTTCATCCTGAGTTTTTTCTTCTTTTTGACCTTCTATAATCAGAACTATTTCACCTTTAAGCGGATTTTGGGTGTAATATTCAATAAGATTGCTGATATTATCTCTTTTTATTTCCTCATAAATCTTGGAAAGCTCTCTTGCTATAATAGCATTTCTGTTGCCCAAAATCCCGAAAATTTCTTCCAGAGAATGAATCAACCTGTTCGGAGACTCAAAAAACACCATATTAATTTCAGAATATTTAGACAAAATTTGTTCTTTTTCCTTATCGGTTCTGGGTAAAAACCCCAGAAACACGAATTCTCCGCCAGAAACCAAACCTGCTGACAAAGCAGTGATTACAGAACTTGCTCCGGGAAGAGGAATAACCTTTATAGCATTTAAATAAGCTTCTTTAAGGAGTTCTGAACCCGGATCACTTATTAAAGGCGTTCCGGCATCTGAAACAAGGGCTATATTTTT
Organism: Candidatus Melainabacteria bacterium GWA2_34_9; assembly: GCA_001784535.1. GTDB lineage: Bacteria > Cyanobacteriota > Vampirovibrionia > Gastranaerophilales > UBA9971 > UBA9971. The sequence goes on along the minus strand of MFRJ01000127.1, from coordinate 11,888 downwards.
TCCTTCTTTAAGCTGATTTATTAAATAACCGCTTTTTTCTTTTTCACTAAATTTATGATAGCTAACGGTTGGAGTTTTAATTTCATAATGATTAAGCAGCTTTTGAGTAACTCTTGTATCCTCGCAGGCTATAGAATCAACTTCTTTAAGAACCCTGATTGTCCTTAAAGTAATATCTTCAAGGTTTCCTATTGGAGTAGGGCATATATATAGTATTCCAGCTTTAGTCATGTAAATATTTTTCTGGTTTTTAAGCCAATATTATAAATTGTATGTTTAAAAATTATATCACCTACGAAAACTCTATGAACCCATCTGGTTAAAACCTACGATTGTCATTGCGAGGAGCTTGCGACGAAGCAATCTAAAACCAGTCATTATTTTTTGGATTGCCACGGGCTAAAGCCCTCGCAATGACAGTTCCAGAAAGAAAGAATTTTTAACAAGACAGATTCTAAAGATTAAGATAAGTTAAATTACGTAAATAAAAGTAAACAAAAGCTAAAAGCATGAATTAAATTTTACTGCATCGGGAACAAGTGTAATATGTATACTTTAGTTGGATAAATCTATAACTTAAAGAGAATATTAATAATATTAAAAAAAATTTATTATAGTTTTAACTGATTATAGGTATACCACCTAAGAAGCGCTTCAAATTATATCAGGGATGTGTTTAGTTCAGATAAGGAGAATCTGGTTATGAGTATTGTTATCAATACGAACGTTAACTCTATTTTAGTTCAAAGAAGTTTAGGAAATTCAACAAGCGAAATCGGAAAATCACTTCAAAGATTGTCAACAGGCTCAAGAATCAACAAAGCTGCAGATGATGCTGCAGGTTTAACAATTTCTGAAAGCTTAAGATCACAAGCAAGAGGTTCACAAGTAGCTTCCCAAAACGCACAAGCAGGCATAAACCTCTTACAAACAGCAGAAGGCGACCTTGGTATTATTCAAGACAACCTTCAAAGGATAAGAGACCTTGCTGTACAAGCTGCTAACGATACAAACGGAAGTAGTGAAAGAACAGCTATCGAATCAGAAGTTCAACAGCGTTTAGATGAAATCACAAGAATCTCAACCGCATCCAAATTCAACACTATCGGACTTTTAGACGGCACAGCTAGCAGTCTTAGTCTTCAAATCGGCGCAGGCTCCACTGCTTCCACAAATGCTATTAACGTATCAACAGGTACAGTAAATCCTCTTGGAAATGCTAACGCTTCATCATTAGGTGTTGCGCTTACAGGAACCAACGGTGTAGCATCCGCTTCAGCTGCTTCAGCTTATATTGATATAGTTGATCAAGCAATTGCTGATGTATCTGAAAGAAGATCAACAATCGGTTCGATACAGAACAGATTAGATTCAGCTATTCAGAGTTTATCAATCAAGTATGAAAACATGTCAGCTTCCGAGTCCAGAATCAGAGACGTTGATGTTGCTAAAGAAGCTGCATCATTAACCAAAAACCAGATTCTGCAACAAGCTTCCGCTACATTGTTAGCTCAAGCTAACCAAGCACCTCAAGTAGCGTTAGCTCTTATCTAAAACCAAAACTAACCTTAAAAAAGTTAGACTATTAACAAACCCAAAGAGGTCGGAAATTCCGACCTCTTTGGGTTTGTATTCATATCAGAACTGATATAAAAACACAAAAAAATCTGCTTTTTAGCAGATTTTTTTCTTTTAAAATCAGAAGCTGTCTCGTTAAAGCCTGCACCGCCTTGTCAAGCAAGCCGTTTCAGCTTTAACCGCAGTCCTTAAACAAGCTCTTAATAAATTTAACCGTCAAATGCGGAAACTATTTGTGGTTCTATATTTTCACCATTTTGACCTTCAATAAAACTCACTATGTTAATAAACATCGCAAGTATAATGAATATTCCAAAAATAGCAAAGGATCGTGATAAATTGTTCCGCATGAACATACTACTCCTTGATAAATTTTAAAGCAGGAAGATTAATCTAAATTACAACATTTAGACCTGATCCGCTGCCCGAAGATGATGGAGAAGAAGACGGTGACGAACTAAAAGAATTCACACCGGTTGTTTCTGTTCCACCTCTGGAAATACCAGGATTGCCGAAAATTGACGCAGTTAAAACCGGCGCGGATCTGAATCCTAAAACGCCCGTACTTTCAGGAAGGCGTGGGGCTTTTGGGCCCACTGCACTAATAGGGTTAATTAAAGACATGGCTATTGTCCTCCACAGCACACACATTGACTACATAATTTAATAGGGATTATTGTTACGTTACCTATACATATAAAAACAAAAACCATCCTCTTTTTTCAAAATTCCTCCTACTTGTTACATGATTTTACAAAGCATTTTTTTGTAAGTTGTCATTGCGAGGAGAAACGACTTGGTAATCTAAATAATTACATCATTTTACTATCTGCCCATCGACTATTTCTATAATTCGGTCGGCTTTTTGGGCTAAACTTCTTTCATGCGTAACAATTATAAATGTCATATTTTCTTCTGCATTAATTTTTCTGAATAAATTATAGATATCATTTCCTGTTTTTTGATCTAGCGCCCCTGTCGGCTCATCGGCAAAAACCACAGAAGGCTGATTCATTAAAGCTCTAGCTATTGCAATACGCTGATTTTGCCCTCCGGAAAGACTTTTAGGCTTAACATAAAATTTATCACCAAGCCCCACAATAGTTAGAATTTCTTTTGCTCTTTCTTCCAGTGAATGATTAATTGTTCTAGCTATAAAAGCAGGCATTAAAACGTTTTCAAGAGCTGTAAATTCAGGAAGTAACAGATGTGCCTGAAATATAAACCCAATTTCTCTGTTTCTAAAAACTGCTTTTTGCTTTTCATCCCATTTTGATGTTTCCTGCCCCAAATAATAAAGTTTTCCGGAAGTAACTGCATCCAAAAGCCCTAAAACATTCATCAAAGTACTTTTACCTGAGCCGCTGGGACCCACAACTGCAATAAATTCTCCTTTGTTAATTATCAGGTTTATATCAATCAAGGCATGTACAGGCTGTGCGCCGGGATAAACTTTATTTATATTTTCAAGGTTTAAAAGTATCTCATCATTAGGCATTTATTGCCTCCACCGGCTTTAATTTTGCAGCCTGATAAGAAGGCAAAATACTTGCAAGAATACTTGTAAAAATCGAATAGAAAAATGCAAGAACAGCATAAGCAGTATTTATCTTAAATTCCGGTACTTGAGTGCTAAACATAGTTTCTCCCGATGATTCCAAAAGATTAGAATAGCCCATGATCATCAATTTCGCCCCTAAAAGACCTATAAAATACCCTATGAAACTTAAAAACACTGCCTGCGACAAAAAAATCACCATTATAGATTTATTTTCAGCACCCATTGATTTTAAAATTCCTATTTCTTTGGATTTTGCAGCAACAAGCATTATAAAAACACTTGTAATACTTGTTGCTGCAGAAGATACTATAAGAAAATTAATAAATAATATTATCAATTTGAATCTGTTTAACTGATCTAGAATTTGCTTATTGTCTTCCATCCAGCTTGTAACATAAAGACCTGTTTTGGTTCTTATTTCATCTGCCGTTTCATCTGCTTTATATATGTCTTTAACTTTAACTCCTATGCCGCTTACATCAGTTTTTATATTTAATAATTGTTGACCTGTTCTTAAATTTACATAAGCCTGATATTCATCTTTTGCGCGCAAACCGGTATTAAAAATACCCACCACTTTAAGACTTATGGGTATTCCAGATACACCTGTAGCCTTAACACGCTTACCCATATCGACCTTTAGCTTATTTGCAAGTGTTTGACCAATAACAATATCGTTAATAGTCAAATTTCTTATTCTTCCTTTAACCATATCTTTTTCAATATCAATAATTTTTAACTCTTCGGGAATAATTCCCTTTATGGTAACCCCTCTTTCTTCTCCGCCTCTTATTAAAAGAGCCTGTCCTTCAGCAAAAGGAGCAATCGCTTCTATTTGTTCTATATTTTTAATTTGTTGAATTATTCTTCTGGAAGATTTTATCTTTCTTTTTCTGGTTAAAACCTGATCTGTAAGTAAAAGATTTTCCCCTTTAAATTTTTCAGCAAATAATTCTTTATTTGTTTCAAAAGTATCTAATTCTTTTTGTATCGTGATATTTGGAGCGCTTGAAACTGTCCTGTTAATTAAATCGTCCATAAATGACAAATTAATTGACGGAATCCAAATAATTATGGCAACTCCTATACTAACAGCCGTCGTAATGATTATTGACTGCTTAAGATTGGCTTTTATATACCTGAAAGCTATAAACAGTTCATAAAATCTCATAGTTTATAATCACCTATAATTTTTATGTGATTATTATTTTTCAACTTATTTTTCTCAACACTTTTAAGGATGATATCTCCTTTTTTAAGACCACTAATGATTTTTGTTCTGTTATTATCAAAATTATCAATTTTTATATAAGTTTTTTGAGCCCAAAACCCAAATTGTGTGAATACATAAATTTCACCATCTTTTTGAATAATAAAATCAGTTGGTATTACTATTATATTTTTATATTTATTAGTAATTATTGTTGCATCAACAGTCATGCCAACATCCAGATTAATATTTTCTTTAGGCTTCGTGAGCTTTACCTCAAAAGTTCCTGTTAATGGATTTACCTGTTTAACTATATCTCTTACCGAACAATAAAAAACCCTGTCAGGATATGCATCAAACACCGCAAATGCCTTCTGTCCCTTTTTTATAAACTTCATCTCATTTTCTTCAACTTCCATGCTGAGATAAATTAATTCCGGAACGACAAGTCTTGCTATCGGTGAAGTCGGTGAAGCAATATCACCTGTATGAAGAATTT
>MFRJ01000127.1:0-7029 GCA_001784535.1 Candidatus Melainabacteria bacterium GWA2_34_9 | reverse complement strand
ATTTTTTGAATTGTAAGACTTAATTTTTCCTTTGCCTGTTTTATTTCATCCAGCGACACATCAATTTGTTCTTGAGTTTCTCCTAATGTGTTTTCCAGTTCTTTTCTTTTTAAAGTTTTTTGTTCTAATTCTCTTTTACTTACTGCGCCTGCTTCTTCAAGATTTTCATATCTTTCTTCATCAATTTTTGCATCCTGAAGATCAAGCTTGGTTTTGCGAATAGTAAACTGCAAAATTGAAAATTTTTGTTTTGTCTTACTTACTTCGACCTTCGCTATTTCTACTTCCTGTTGCCTTGGTTCTGTAAGAAGATCTTCAAGCTCCCAATATGCCGTATCAAATCTTCCAAGAGCAGACTCAACATCTCCGATTTGTTCTGTTCTGACCAATGTAGCTATTAACTGTCCTGCCTTTACATAATCCCCTTCTTTTACATAAAATTTATCAATATTTCCTATTATGCTAGAAGCAACAAGGGTATCTTCTCTTGATTTTACAGTTCCTGTGACAGTTACGCCTTTTATTGCATCCTGCGGAGCAATTTTGTAAGCCTCAACAGGAACCCCATCAAAAATGAACCACAATATAAACAGAATTAATAAAACTGCTGAGGTTATAGAAATTATTTTTTGTTTTTTATTCATAATTTTTATTAAATAAATCATTTATTTGACACCCACCCCCAACCCCCTCCCTTAAGGGAGGGGGCTAGAGTTAGTTTTTGGGCTCGCTTTCCTGCGACTTCGTCGCCTCGCTCGCCCTTTATATTTTTATTTCCTATTTCTCGTATTTTTGAAATTGATATAACTGTTTAAGTCAAATTAAATACTACAATGTTTAAATTTTTCAGTAAATTACAACATTGAGTTTATTTATTGCCCAACAAAACTAAGCCTATTGGAAAAATTTAGTCTTAAGTTTTTTTGGTGGTAGAATTTAATTAGCTAATAGAATATTAAAAATCTGGAGGTCAAATTGACTGAAAAAGTTGCTCATAGCAGTCTTGAAACACTAAGAAACACTCGTATTCAAAAATTAAATGATCTTGTTGATAAAGGCATAAATCCTTACCCGTATACATTTGACAGAACAGCTTCCGCTGCGCAGCTGCACGAAAAATACAAAGATCTTCCTAACGAAGGAGAAGATTCTGAAGTTTTTAGCCTTGCCGGAAGAATAATGGCAATGCGTAACAGCGGAATGTTCATCGATCTTGTTGACAGTTCAGGCAAAATTCAAATTTTTACCCATAAAGAAAATGTTGATGAAGAAAAAATCAAACTCCTTAAACTCCTTGATGTTGGAGATATAATTGGCGTTCATGGCAACGTAAGAAGAACTCCCAGGGGTGAATTAAGTATAAAAGTCAAGGATTTAAAAATTCTTTCAAAATCGCTTTTACCGCTTCCTGAAAAATGGCACGGTCTTACTGATGTGGAAACACGTTACAGACAACGTTATTTGGATATGATTATGAACGAAGAAGTGCGTGATACTTTCTTAAAAAGAAGTCTTATCATAAAAGAAATCAGAGATTATTTATCCCAACGCGGTTTTCTTGAAGTTGAAACCCCTATGCTTCAGACTATTGCAGGCGGGGCTACCGCAAGACCGTTTAAAACTTATCATAATACCCTTGATATGGATATGTTCCTAAGAATAGCACCGGAATTATACCTTAAAAGACTTATGGTCGGAGGGGTATCCGAAAAAGTATTTGAAATTAACAGAAATTTCAGAAATGAAGGTATTTCTCCAAAACATAATCCTGAATTCACAATGCTGGAACTGTATCAGGCTTACGTTGATTATAATGAAATGATGGCATTAACAGAAAACTTAATAAGTTCGGTAGCACAAAAAGTTCTCGGAACAATGATTGTAACCTATCAAGACAGAGAGATTAACTTAACTCCTCCATGGGACAGAATGACAATGATTGGCGCAGTGAAAAAATTCACAGGAGTAGACTTTGGACAGTTACTTTCAGTTCCCGAAGCAGCAGAAGAGGGTAAAAAGCTCGGAGCTGAAGTTGAAGAAGGCGACACATGGGGAGTAATCCTTGATAAAGTATTTGAAATAAATGTTGAACCTCATCTTATTCAACCTGTGCATATTATTGACTATCCGAGGGATATTTCACCTCTGGCAAAACCACACAGAGACGACAACAAACTTGTTGAAAGATTTGAAACCCGTATTAACGGATGGGAAATTGCTAATGCCTTCTCTGAATTAACTGATCCGATTGACCAGAGAAGAAGATTTGAACAACAGGTTTCAAACAAAAGAGAAACCGATCATGAAACTCCTGCTGAAGTTGATTATGATTATGTAACAGCTTTAGAGTACGGAATGCCTCCTTCCGGCGGACTTGGAGTTGGCATTGACAGACTGATTATGATACTTACAAATGCTGCAAGCATAAGAGATGTCATCGCCTTCCCTACAATGCGACCTAAAATCAATATTTAAAGGATCATTTCATGAAAAACTTAGCATGGGCAATTTTTTCTATGATTATTGCATTTATGATTTTCTGTGCGCTAAATAGTCATAAAACGTCTTCTCTAAGCTGCGATAGAACTATTAACAAATGTGAAATAATTAGTAGAGCTGCAGTCTTTGGAAAAAAAGTAACCATATTTCTTCCTGACGAATTACTTGGAGCTGAAATAAAGCAACAGCATACATCAAGCAGATATTGGTATTATTATACCAATATTAAAACGACCAAAGGAAATGTTTTTCTAAATATTATCTCTGATAATGATCGTATGACTTTTAAAGACCAATTAATGGTAAATGAAATTAATCAATTTGTTACTAATCCTGCACAGAACAACTTGAATATCGAAGTTAAAAATTAAAAAGAGCAACCTCTAGGGCTTATCGAATTTTGATTTATTAGTTTTTAATAACTCGGTTAGCCTTCGTAAAGTGTTTTGCAGGTTTTCTTCAACGTAACGATTTATACAAAAACAACCAAATATTTGTCTTATATCATTAATTTGATTTAGTATGACTTCTTTATTAGTTAAATTTTTCTTAGTATTAAAATAATATTTTTCAATATCTTTGGCGGTTTTTTTTAATGCCTTATGTAAATTTTGCGAAAGTAAAGTTAAATCCCCGAGATCTATAGCTTTTAATCCAATTATATTTAAATCATCCGGAATTTGCGGAGTACTTTTTATACTAATATCAGCAGTAACAACACGTGATTTTAGCATTCTCAATAACCGCTTGATTTCTTCACCCGGAGTAAATTTTTGATTAGAAGTCTCAAATTTTGTTAGCATAAAGCCATCATGATTGTCATGTGTGCCTATTCTTCCAAAATAGAAATCCACAAAAGATTTACAGCCTTTTTTATTAGCATATGGAGCTCTTGCAGGTTCAAATATTTCTCCATTACTTTTGGCATAATCAGGATTCATATCACTGTGGAATGCCTTAAATACATACTTTTTGTCGCCGACTTTTAACTTATATGCTTTTCCAATATCTCCGGCATGAATATATTTAATTTCGGTATCCAGCCCGAGAGATTGCTTTAATTGACTTAAAAAATCAACTACAAAAGTTTCATCTTTATTAACTCTTGTACCCTGTGGAGAATAAAGCTTTTCTGCCAAACCTGAGAATAAATCCTGAATTTGTTGAACCGTTTCTTTTCTTTTTCCTTTTGGAATTTGGTCAATCCAGTCAGGCGGAAGATTTCCGACAAATCTTCTTGATTTGGGGTGATTTTTTATAGCTTCCATTACTGCATCATCAGCCATTTGAACAAATCCGGTTATTTTACTTCTTCCTCCATTAACAAAATCCCTTGAAAGGCATCTGTTTAACCCCTGAAAACCAATATTTTCGCCATTTTGGTTTTCAAAATGGCTGATATTATTATATTTTAAGCTATTAAAATTAAATTGAACTGACAATTTTTTCTTTCCTGTATTTTGCCAACAAATCTTGCTTTTACAAAACAACTGAAGAAAAAAAATTGCGTAGACTTTTATCTTTCATTCTATCCCTGTGGGGAATTTATAAATCAGTAATTGATTTTAATATGAAATATGCAAATCAAGAAAAGCTTGAGAATTCAGTTTATTAAGGAGGTATATATTATGAAAACAAGTGAAAAAATTATGATGAAACATAATAATCTTAAAACCGTAGGAAATATTATGGGAAAAGCCGGATATGGAATGAAGATTGCCGCAAATTTAGGCTATAAAGCCGGATATAACATGGCAAAACATCCCGGCCTCGAAAAAGTCAAAAAACAAATTGACAATCACCCTAGAGCAATTTTGCTTACTTTATTGGGAATAGGAATTGGACTTGCAGGAATGGCAAGCTATCTTTTAAGAGAACACGAGTAGTTTCTTAAGGCACCATCTGATCCACAGTCATTATAAGTATGCCTGTAGCACCAAGCTGCTTTAATTGTTCTATATTTTCATAAACTTTTTTCTTTTCGATAACGGCATGTATAGCTACATCTTTGTCGTTGTCTAAAAGCATGGTCACCGTTGGCGAAGTGAATCCCGGCATAAATTCTTTTATTTTTTCCAGAGAATCTTTGGGAAGATTTGCCATTAAATATTTTTTCTCTTCCGCATCTAAAGCCGACTTTACTGCTCTTATAAAAGCGTTTATTTTAGATTGCTGCTCTTTTTTTATTCCGGGACGTCCTATTATTACAGCTTTAGATTGTAAAATTTCCCCGATAATCTTTAATTTGTTATTTCTTAAAGTAGAACCGCTGGAAGTAATATCCACAATAACATCAGCAAGTCCGAGCTGTGGAGTAACTTCTGTTGCGCCTGTTACTTCGGTTATATGAACTTTTTTGCCGAGTTTTTTAAAATATTTTCTTGTAATATTAGGGAAGGAAGTTGCAATTTTAATACCGTCAGAAAGGTCTTCTGCTCTGTTTGCGGAAGATTCCTCTTTTGTCGCAATAACCATTCTGCAATGACCGAAGTTTAATTCCATAATATCTTCAACAGGCATATCAGTCTCTGCAATTATATCCTGTCCGGTAACACCTAAATCTGTTACACCGTCGCTTACAAAACTGGGAATATCCTGTGCCCTGACAAAAATAACAGTATAATTTCCATCATGAGTCGTTGCATAAAGAGTCCTCTCATTTTTTGAGATTGTTAAACCTGCTCTTTGCAGCAAATCCATTACATCTTCAGACAACCGACCTTTATTCGGGACAGCAATTTTTAAACAGCATTCATTCATGACATATTCCTTTTTTAATTCATTGTGTTTTAAAATTTTAGCATGAAATCAAAGTGTCACCCTGAACTAGTTTCAGGGTCTATCCAACAAGCAACTTAAAGTTTTAATACTCTCATTGATAGATGCTGAATCAAGTTCAGCATGACATGCGGACTTGGGATAATTAGCGGGCTATAGTTATTTTATAAAAAATCTGACATGCTCAGTTATATCCTTACGAAACAAAACTTTAAGATTTTGGATTTTCAGTATTACTATTCATGAATTTCCGAAATAGTATAAAGATTTGCATACTAAAAATTATTTCGCAAAGAAACCCCATAATGGCTCTACGTCTGCATTGCAATAGATAAAGGCTGATTGTTAAATTTTGTTTAAGTTAATTTTATTTTAAACCTACAAATATGCTTAACATCTATTTGTTCACCTTGCCTAAAAAAACAATTGTAAACATACTTTTTTAAAAGCGATACACAAAAAAACCTTTGAACTAAGATAGTTATAGTAAAGCAAATGGCAGTTGCCACCCCTTAAAAGTCCACTATCATTCAAATCATTTCTTGCGTTTTATGTGGCAGTTATCAATACCCGATTCAAAACATATTCTAAAAGTTCAAAAGCTGAAAAGTGTATAAGAAGAGTTTATAGGGTAAATTAACTTTTAATCATAATAAATAAAATCAATTGTAAATATAAATTATCAAACTTGCCTAATCAGAATAAATTCTTTATAGTTGATGTCTACGAAGCGCAAAATCAATTAAAAATCATTGTTATAGTTCAATTTTAGCACTTCTGGATTAAAGATAAAGATAACTCTGTTATGCATAAAATTTAATCGTATAAAAAAAGGAGGAGATTCAGGGGTCGTTACCTATAAAATAAAAGTAGCTGGTAAATTGGAGAATTTGGAAGAAGATTGGAACTCAGAGTGAGTTAGAGGTAGAGAAAACAAACAGATCGTCTGGAACTAATTGAAGGATTTTTGCGGAGGAACCTAAATTGCTGGAGCATGGTTATATTCAAATTTATACCGGAGACGGTAAAGGCAAAACAACAGCCTCTCTTGGATTGGCATTAAGAGCTATCGGACATGGCTGGAAAGTTTTAATTATTCAATTCGCAAAAGGTGATCAGGAAAATTATTACGGAGAAATTGCTTCATCAAAATTGATGCCTAATCTTGAATTCAAACAGTTTGGGCTCGACAGAGTTGTTTATTCCCATAACGTTAATATTGAAGACTACAAAGAAGCCAGAAGCGGTTGGAATTTCGCAAAAGAAGCCATCATGAGCGGCGAATACCAACTGGTTATTATGGACGAAATTAATATTTGCGCTGATCTAGGCATGATAAAAATTGCAGAAATTAAAGAAACTCTTTTAAACAGACCTAAAAATATGGAAATAGTAATGACAGGACGTCGTGCGCATCCTGAGCTTGTTGCTATGGCACATCTCGTTACGGAAATGAAACCTATTAAACATTATTTTGATCAGGGTGTTATGGCAAGACAGGGCATCGAATACTAAGGTTCAAATTAATAAGTGTTTAAAAAAAGAGAGGAAGTATGAAATACTTCCTCTCTTTTTTTGTTTATATTACATAATTCCTATTGTGCCCCTATTGTTACCCACTGCTTTATAGGTAATCTTTTCTCCTTTTTGAGAAGGAATATCTATTATAAAAACCCTGCTGTCACCTTTAGAATTATAAGATAAAGGTTTAGACTCTACTTTACCTTTGAAAAATTCGAACAGATTCGTATT
>MFRJ01000126.1 GCA_001784535.1 Candidatus Melainabacteria bacterium GWA2_34_9 | reverse complement strand
TTGTTGTGTTTTTGCTGCTTCTTTTAATGCTTCCTGTCTAATTATTGCTTTTTTATTATTCAGCATTTTTCTTGCAGCAAGAGTTTCTTTAACTTGATTTAAGTTATTTGTTGCTGATTCGAGTTTTTTTCTTTCTTCATCCTGTTTTATGCTTTCAGCAAGCTTTTTAAGTTCTAACTCTTTTTCTGCTAAAAGCCTTTTTGTTTCTATTAATTGATTTTTTTCTTTGCTTTTTAAATCATAATCAAGTTTTTCTTTTATTTCTTCCAGAAAAACTCCTGCTTGAGTTATTAATTTGTCAGTATTATTGAGTTTGCCAATAACTGTTTTTTCTTCTAAAGCAGATTGACCCTGGGATTTGCCTGAAAAACATACTATATCAGCCGATAAATTATATTTGTATTGAGGAGAAGCAATAGCACCCGTTAACCCTTTTTGCAAAGGGTTAACAAGTGTTTGGCTTTTTTTATTTGTTTCTGGTACGTATGTATTAAAGTTAAGCATATATTCTCACTGGATGATAAATTAGGCGCTGACTTTGAATATATTATTGTTTCCTTTAAACGGAACAACTTTAGTTTTTCCTGCCTGATCTTCTTTTCTCATTTCTACTACAATATCTTTGATCAGATCAGCACAAGGTTTTCCGGAATCATCAAGAACAACTTTGACTTCTTTGCATAACTCTTTTTTATCTTCTTGTGATAAGTCGTTATCGTTCATAACCTGATGATTTTCGTGAAGTTGTTTTAGAACTGCGGCTGGACTTGCAGCTTTTTTACCGTCAATTTCTACGCCTAACGGAGTTGTTAAGGTTACACCGGGAAGGTCTACTCTTCCGCCTGAAGCTCCGCCGTGTCCGCCGCCGTGGAATAAATTAGCGAGTAATTCGGCGTGAATTGTTCCTTCCTGTGATCTTAATGAAAGTCTTAATCCGTTTTGTTCAGCTATGTTTAATTTTTCATCCAAGCTTCCTGCTTTTTTATCCTGACAGATTAAGATTGCAATACGCTTATCATCATAAGCACTTTCATAATCTTCCATTGCAGCTTGTTCTACTTTTGAAGCTTTTGGATTTGGCTTTTCTGGAGGATGTCTTGTTGGGTCTGAACGAAGGATATTCATTACTTCGCCATATTTGAAGCCGTTTTGAACATCAAGGAATGTTGTTTCAGCTTTGCCTTTCTTTATTTTTTCGGATTTTCTTGCAAGATTCCAAACATCAAACATCTGGTCATAATCAACCTGAACAATACCAAGTCCTATAGTTCCAAGTTTTTCGTCTTCTGCTATTACTTTACCTTTTACGGAGTAATCAAGCATTGTTTCTCTTGCTGTTAAATCTAAATCAGGAATTTTATTATCGTCTAAGTCATAAGAGATGTTTTCTCTCAGCCATTTTTTGTCGATAGTTCCTTTAATGCCATCTGTCAAGCCCATAAGCCATTTTGACATTCCTTCAGGCATAAAGTTCGGTCTTTGCTGAGCAGGTTTAAGCATATCTTCAGGAAGAAGATTTGCTGTCCTCAAGAATGAACCTGTGTCTGTTGACATACCCGTTACAAGAGCTGCGGACATTGCTTTTAATTTATCCTGCTGATCCTGTGTTTTAAATACATCAGCTGCTTTCTTTTCTCCGTTAGCTATTTTATTTAAGTCAGGCATCAGTTTTGAAGCTAAAGCACCTACAAGCTGTGTTGCTGCAGGAACTGCGTCTGCAACCCAAGCTAGACCGTTTTGGTGAACTTTATCTATATTTAAGCCTGTTTTTTCCTGTGCTGTCTGCCATTCACCTAATCTATGAGGGTGGTGATCAACATAAACAACTTTTTTAGCTTCACCTATATATTGTTTAAAAGCGCCTGAAAATCTTTCCGGTGTCGGAACATCAAACATTACGACAACATCATAAGGAGCTTTCGGTTTTAACTGGTTTTGCGGATTTTGAACATCCTGTTTTTCTTCCTGCAAAATTTCTATTTCTGCTTTAGTAATTGCATCCTGCGGAGATGATTCGATTTGCTTTATTTCATCATCAATTAAACCAAGGCGGTCTTTGTTTATAGGGCGTTTAACTTCTCCGTCTATTCCCGGGATATTATGTCTAAATAAGCCCGGAACTTTATCATCTATGGCGCAGTCAATATTTTTATCGGGATATTTTAATGCCATTGCATTTTTCATCCCTAATACAGCACCGAGAGTATCGCCGTCAGGTTTGCAGTGACCTACAAACAAAAAGTTTTTATGTTCGGGATTATCTAATACATTAACAATATTATCGATAGCGCTTTCCATTTCTTTTGTCGCGCCGGCTTTTTTCGCTTCTTCATGGTCGAAAACCCTTTTTAAAACTTCGTCAGGAGATGTTTTTTCCTGATAAAGCATGGCTTTTTCTGAACATTCAGGGTCATTTAATATTTGATGGAATGTTTCTTGAACTTTTGCTCTTTTTTCAGGGTCTGTGCCTGTATAAAGAAGATTTGCCCTTAAGCCTATCGTTGCAGCGCCTTTTGTCATTCCTGCAATCACGTTTGATAATTCAAATTTAAAATCCCCCATATATTCAGGATCATTTAACAATGGTTGCAAAGCAGGAGAAAGTTCATCGGGAACTCTGCCAAGTTTACCGTTTTTAGGATCGTTTAATTCTATTGTGTTTTTTGTTCCTTCAGGAGTTCTCATTTGTCCCTGAGTAAACAATAATTCCTGTCCGTCTTTCCAGTTGCTGTCAGCAAGTTTGTTAATAGGTCCTTTTACTCCCGGACCCATTTTTACATTTTGGTTTCTTTGACCTTTTTGTCCTTTTTTACCCTTTTTGCCTTTTTTACCTTTTTGAATAAATTCCGGTTCTGGAGCGCTTGCTGCTTGCGGTTTTGAAGGATCTTCAACCGTGTTTGACTGGTTTTTCTTTACGCCGGTAACCCTCATTTGAATGCCTATAGGCTGATCTTTCCGGGGATCTTGTAGGCCTGTAAAAGATATATAACGAATTGTATTATGGTTTTGTTTAAATTCAAAATTATGACCGGTAAAAGAAATTACTTTATTTGAAGAGCTAATGTCGACTTTATCTTCAGGAGTTTTGAATCTTGACAACAAGTTTGTCGCATAGTTGTTTTCAGGTTGATCCATTTTGGTTTTTTGAATGTTTCCTGCGAACCTCAATCCTACTTTGTCTAACATTTGTTACCCTTCTTTCTAATAAATTCAATTGCCAATTGTTCTTTAAAAATCAAAGCATTTTTGTATGCTTTTTCCTTCTTTCTTAACTTTCGTTAAAATGCTAAGGAAGATACGCCAATTTTTAATAATTAGCAACTTTAATAACTTTTATTTACGATATGCTTTTAAAAGAATGGTGAATGAAAATAATTGCTAAAATTAATAAAAAAATTAAATTAAATTAAAAAGCATGCCAAGTAAGCCTTTTGACGCTTTACTTTACAGAGTTAACAAAAGTTAATATTTATACTTTAAAGGAGAACTTAATTAAGTTCTCCTTTAAATAGTTTTTTCATTTTTTACATTATTTTATTTTTTTTCATTCTTTATAGTTTGTGCTGATTTTTTCATTTCGGTACTACAAGCTGCCCCTGTTATTTTTCCTGTTTTTAATTCCTGTTCAATTTGCGCTCTGGTTTTTACAGGACAGCCTTTGCTTTCTTTTTTCATTTGCTGTTTATAAGCAATATTTTTCTCATGTTTCTGTTCTGTTTTTTGTTCTTGAATTTCTTCTTTATCTTCTTCCTTTTGTTCATTCATCATTGGCATGCCTTGCTGCATCATTTGTTCATTTTTTTCATGCATTTTATAAGGGCATGACATTAAATTTGATTTAGTAGCAACAAAAATAGTTCCCAACAGCATAGTTAATAGAGCAAGAACTATTAATAAATAACCAACGATAAATCCGAAATTTTTAAGCGCTTTATGCTCAGATTTAAAAGCAAAATGCATTACCAGAAAAGCAAGCGCAAGTCCTAATGCGATGTGTAAAAAAACTAACGTCATAAATAAAGCAATACCCATTTAATCTCCCTCTTTTCTTTATATTACTGTTTAAAAAGAGAACAAACCTTCTGGCTCTGACTTTTTATGCATGCCATTCTTCAGGCCTTTAACTCCCTTTTCACAACCGAACAGTTCAGTACTGTCTTGTATAGTATATAGTATAAAAGAGGGTTCTTTATTAGCTATATTACTAATTTTTAATATTCAACAAATAACCCCTTTACTTTTATTAATTTAGGTATATTATAAGTGTAGTTAAAACACTTTATACAAGAATGAGTTTAAGTCTTCCAAGCCATCAAAGCCGTCTTTCAGACTTGTCACTCCCGCTCCGCACAAGAAGAGATCAAATTTTATTTAAAAAACGAGGCAAAAAACAAAGATCATGAGAATTTCTTTCAATTGCAACACTACCGTTAATTATCCGCACAAAATTTCTTTCGGTTCCATTGTTGCTCAGCCGCAAAACAAAGAACAAGTTCAAACAATGTCTAATATTGCATATAAAACAAAAGAAACCCTTGAAAAAAGGTTTGGCGCTGAAGCTCCTGTTATGATGAGAGCTAATATTACGCAGGATACAGCTGTTTTTAGTACTTCCGGCACAAATAAAGCTAAAGAAAAAACCGCTGATTCTATTATGCAATTTTATTTAAGACAAACCAACATTCCTTTTAAACAAGTATAATAAAGTACCTTTTATAAACAACAAAAAGCCTTAAGACCAGACTCCTAAGGCATTTAATTTATAGCATTGAATTAGTTATCTTGATTATACACAACTTTTGCTAAAATCAACCTATCATATTTTCGGTTTTACTAATTTTACAAAAGTTTATAAATAAAATGTCATGCTTTTTTCGTTCAGCATGACATTTTTTAATTAAATTCTTAAAAAATAAGGTTATTTTAATTTTATTCCGAAAAAAGACCTTTTATTTTTTAATTCGGTATTTTCTTTTTCCATCAAATCAAGACGGACTTTTAATGCTGCATTTTCTTGTATAATCTTAAAGTACTCTTCTTTTGTTTTGTTTTCTGAATCAGAGAGCAGTTTAACCTGTCCTGCCTGTTCTGAATAATTTAAAAGTTTTTCGTTAAGATTGTTAAGGGTCCTTAACATTTCAAGCATTACTTTATCTTCTTGTTTTGGAACATTGTTGGAATTTGCTGAACTGTTGTGAATAGGATCGGTGTACACGACAGTACCCTCGTGGACTGTCTCGAAACCTTCTGAATTGTCTTCAAAATCATCGTACTGTTCGGAAATGTATTCACCGGAATATAATTGGGTTAATTCTCTGATTTTTTGCTCTTCTTCATCAGTAAGAAGTATTAACTTCCCCCGTGGTGTTGTTTCTGCACGAAGCTTGCCTTCTTTAATCCAAGAATAAATAGTTGTTCTACCTAAACCAAGTGTCTCAATCGCCTGTCTTACCGTCAACTTCTTCTCTTTTTGCGCCATTTAAATTCCCCTTCTCGTTGAATTATATTGAACAAAACTGAAATGTACTGAAATGTTCGGGTTGTGTTTGTATTCTTCGGTCTTTTTCGGAATCGTTCGGAATGACCTTGACATATTATACAACGGATTGTATATTCATGCATGCGTTGGAGGAGTTTTTAATTTGGAAGGAGAATTTGTTAAGAATTTTGTAGCCCTGACAAGTATTTTGTTTGTTTTTTTATGCTTCATGTTTTGTAATAATTTAAGAAGATTTTTAAAACAACAATACTGAACTGTTCGGGACTTAATAATTTAATATTGTTAAAACAAAAAGCACTCCCGTGAGAGCGCCTTTGTTTAATTTTAATTGATGTCAGAGTTAATTTTAATTATACAGGCTCCTCATGAAAGTGCAATAGTTTGTAATGAGAACTTTTAGAGGAGGGTTTTTTAAAATGAATACTGTTGTGCTGCATGAAAATAAGGCTCTTCATGTTAATGTTAAAAGTTTTAACATTTTAAGAGCTATTACTGATATGAATTTTTTTTCCAAGGTGGATTTGAGTCCTACCGCAAGGCTTGTTATGTTTAGTCTTGCCAATATGTATAATCCAAAAAAAGGCTTTGTTTATCCCAAGAACAGCAAGCTGATGAAATGCACGGGCTCGGGCGAAAGAGCCATCAGTCTGGCTATAAGCGAGCTTAAAAAGAAAGGCGTTATTGTTATTGTTTTTGAAGAAAATTTTAGAAAAATTTATTTTACCCAAAAAACTTATGAGCTTTTAGGGGTGATTAAGGAAGAAGAGGGGTTAATTACTGAGTTTGAAAAAGAAATGGCTTTTAAGGCTGCTGAGGGTCTTCAGAAAGAAGGAAAAAGTAATGAGAATGATTTTATTTTTAAGGAGGAAAAAAATGCGGATGGGGTAGCAAAAAATGCGGATGGGGTAGCAAAAAAAGAGGGTACATGTCATGAACAAAAAAAAGAACAGATAAAAAAACAGTTTGTTAAAAATGATTTTATTTTTTTAAAGGAGAAGAATGAAGTTAAGGATGCTTTTAAAAATGGTGGGTATTTAACAAATAAATTGCAATCTGAAATTATATTAAACGGATTTCATCAGCATAATGTTAAAAAAGAAGAGGATTTTAAGGTTGTTTTAAGAATAAAACAAGTTTGGAATTTTGAAGAAGATAAATTTGATGTTTTAAGATTTATTGGGGAAAAAAGAAAAAGTGATGTGACTTTTGCCCGAAAAATTGAAAAAATTGAGAATGATGTTGAGTTTAGTTTGATTGGATTTGAGAAGGAAATTGATGAATTAAGGTCTTGCTGGCAAGATTATGAAAACAGACAGTAATAATATCTTACCGCCTGTTTTTATTTTAAATAAAGTTTACCTGGTCATTGCCCAGATTAATAGAATTATTTAAAAATTCACCTCGATCATGGATAACTTTTTTACCTAATGTGAACATTGAGTTTTCTGTTTTTTCAAGTCTTTCAACCATTAATTCAGAGACCTCTCTGAAGTTTTGAATTATTTCTTCTGTGTCTTCAATTATTTTCGCATATTGTTGAGCTTTGTCTATAGGTAAATTTAAGTAGTCCACAGTCTTTCCCTTTCTCTTTTTAGTCCTGGTGTTTTATTGATTTTGTTTTAAGGAGAAAATAAGTTGAAACTATATTTAAATTGGTTTGTTTAAAAGGAATAACTTTGTTTTCGTTTATGTTTACAATTTTTTTATTCATTTAATTTTCCTTTATTGTTCAGGTTTGTTCTTCATTTTTTATTATTATTTATTTTTAAAAGAAGCTCATCTTTCCATGAATCTACACCTTAAGGTGTATTTTTTTCCGAATTGTTCGGAATTGTACAAAAATATTTAACTTCTTTAAAAGCAAAAAACCCGCTGAAATAGCGAGTTTTTAAATTTTTTTATTAAATCTTACAAGTTTTATTAAAGTTAATTTAATGAATTAAGTTTGGCGATTTTAGCATTTATAAGTTGTTTTGCTTGAACTTTTTTTAAAGGATCTATTCTTGAATTTTTTTTGTATAACTCTGTAATGTAATAAGTAGAACTAAAAGAAGAAAAAAAATATTCTGACAGAAACTCATCTTTAAACATACACTCACCTTTTAATAAAAAATCAATATAATATAACATGAACAAATAACTATACTATATATAAAAAATATAATACTTCTCTATTGTCATGTGAATTATAAAACTTTACTTTAAATTTTCTATTATAAAATCTACGCTTACAGTGGCGTTAAGTTTGACTTCGCCGGCTTCTATAGGAGGAGAGGCTCCGTCGGATGCGGTTTTCATTTCCATTGCAGAAAAAGTTCCTCTGTAGTAAGGAGAAACTGTTTCGTCAGAAAAGCTTGTCGATACTCTGTTAATGCCTTTTATGCATAATCCGAGAGATTCTGCTGTTGCAAAAGCTTTTTGTTTAGCCTGTACAGAAGCTTTTTTTAAAAGTTCTCCTGAATATTTTTCTTTGTTTTCTATCATAAAATCAAGGTCGTCAGCTTTGTTTGCACCGTTTTTTATTGCCGTATCTATTATTTTTCCGGCATCAGATAATTTTTTTGTTTTTACGCTTACCCTGTTTGTCACTCTGTAGCCGGAAAGAACGCTTTTTCTTTCTTTATTGTCGTAATTGTATATGGGATTTACGTTAAAGCCGGTGGTTTTTATTGAATCGTCTTTTCCTATAAGTTTTTTTATTTCAAACATAACTTTTTGGGCTTTATTTGTATTTTCCTGTAAAGCTTGTGTTAAAAGCTTGTTTTCTGTTTCTATGGCAAGAGAAAAAACAGCTGTGTCCGGTTCAGCATAAACGCTGGCTGTGCCTGAGGATGAAAGAATGTTTAAATTGTTTTCTGCCTTTGCCGGTATGTTAAAAAATATTGATGATATAACCAGAGTCAGTATTATCAGTAAAATTTTGTTCATTGTTGTTGACGATCCTTCTTTTTAATTCCACTCTTGTATTAAAGTATACATTAATATTTTTTCGCTCACTAATAAAATTTTTGCAGAGGGCTTTTAATAAGGATATAAAGTTGTCAATATTGTTTATATTAAAAAAAATCAATTTAAGGTTTTTTATAAAAAATTTTACTCTGAATAGTTTTTAAGACAAGGAGAAAAAAGAAAAAACACCGCCATTAAAGGAAAATTTTTAAGCAGTTTTTATTAGCAAAACAAACAATTGTAAAATAAAATTAAAATTTCATTTATACTCTATGGACAAAGTTTTATATTGTATGTATAACATAATTAACATAAAACAGGTGATTTGTTTTTGATTATCAGGGCGTCAGTTTGAGTATGGAGATTTCTATGAATATAAATATAGATAATAGCTGTTTTAATTATGAGGAGCTGGATAAAGAAATTATTAATTTTGTTATTTATGAAAAAAGTAATAAAGAAATAGCGAAAAAAACAGGATATTCTATAGGAACAATAAAATTCAGGCTGGGGATTCTTTTTAAACAGCACGGCGTTAAAACAAAAGCAGGGCTTGTAAGAGAAATTTTTCAAAAAAATCTTTTTTTATCTATTTTTAAAAAGTAAGACTATATAAAGGAAAACAGGATTTTTTTTCCTGTTTTTTCATGCATGAGTTATTGTCGACATTTTTAAAGGGTGAGTTTATTCTCACCCTTTGTTTGTTCATGGGTGATATTTAAAGTTCACCTGTTTTTGTGATTACTTTACTCAAAAAATAGTATATATTAAATATATAAACAAAAGGAAGTCAGGAAAACAAAAAAAGTTCAGGTTATCAGGAAGTAAAAGCAAGGCTAGAAGAAAACGGTTAAAAACAGGAAGTAAGTAAAAGTAAACAGGAAGCAAAAAAGAAAACAAACATTCCCCTTTGGGGGGAACCAAGAAAAAAGTTTAATAACAAAATTTTATATACCACACCCACACACCTCACACCCACACACCAAAAAGATTTTATTCCTCCAAAATCAGCTACACACATGACTAGAAATTTAACAGGGCTTTTTAAGTTCCTGTTTTTTTATTTGTAATGGTTTTTTGTTTTTTAATTATGAAAATACCTTTTTCGTACGCCCATTAATGAAAGCTCCGTAATATTTCGGATTGCTCTCCGAAGGCAAGCCCGTCTTGTTTGAGGGGCTTGCCCCGAGTTACGGGCGTTAAACGTATTTTGCTATAATCACATAGCAAGCCAGAAATATAGGAGCTTGAGTGTGGGCTAGCTTTTTTCTTTGGTGACGTTTCTTTTTTGCAGTAAAAAAGAAATGTCACTCGCCTGCTTTAGCTGGCGAAACTATAACTATAAAAAATAAAGACATTTCAAGCCTCGCAATGACAACAAACAAAGGGTAAAAATTGATTTATAAGCAAAAAAAGCCCGAAGTTTTTACTTCGGGTGATAGCTGATATTTTTTGGAGGAATAAATCTTTTAAGTGTGTAGGTGTTTAGTGTGAGTGAGGTGTGTATTAAAAAACTTTTAATCGTTTATGTTAATGATTTTAATAATTTTAAATTTTTTTCAAGAGATTTTTTTTCTTGTTTTAATTCTTCCATATTAAGTAAATCTTTTGGTATAAAAGCATTATTTACGCTGCCGATGAAGTTTATAAGGTTTAGTTTGTCATCAATTTGTTTAATTGCGCTTTTGTGGCAAACTATATTATCTATTAATTGTTGATTTGTATAATCCATTTTATAAACCTCTTTAAGTTTAAAATAAGCTTACTAATGTGTTTCCTAGTTGAGCAGGTCCGTAGTTTTCTTCTGTTGAATAAGAAAGATTTGAAGCGAGTGTATAATTTTTTTCAACTTTTTGAGCTTCTTGTGTAAAACTTGTTGATCCGATAACTTCAAATTTAATCATCTTACACAGCCCTTTCTTTTTTCTTTCTTCCCTTGCTTATATATATAATATAGCTTATTTATATTTTGATTTAATCACAAGAACCAGTGATATTCATGTCATCCCATGATCTGACATTAGGGTTAACCCTAATTTTTGTTTAAAGGTGATAAAAAAACAAAAAATCCTTTATTTGCAAGGGTTTTAGTCTAAAACCGTAAGGGTGAGATGTCTTCTCACCCTTGAAGTACAAAAAACAGGGAAATGTCTTTTAGTTATTGAGTTTCGGGGTGGTTTTCAGAAGAGTGAAAATCTTTCATCACCCTCTTGTTTTTTATAATTTAAAAATACATTCTTAAAAACTTTAGCCATTTGGATGTAATCTTTAGCCACATGGATGTAAATTCGTATGCTATAATACTTTTTGTATTTTATAAAAAAGAGAATGTGTTAGACCTTTTAAGGTTTTTTATTTATTTTAATTTAATTATTGTGTGTTCATGTCTTTAATTTATTTAAAGACGAAAAAAGAGTTATAAAAGCTTTGTTTTGGCTTTTTAACTTTCGTTCAGAAATTCTTTTAGCACCTCCTTTTTTCAGGTAAGGTTCTTAAAAGAAAAAAGAAATTTTATTATGTTTTTTAACTCCCGCTTTGTGCGGGAGTTTTTGTTGTTTATTAGCTGTCGTGTGTTTTATGGGAGGAATGGTATTATGGCAAAAATATGGTGTTGTAGAAGATTTCAGCATGCCGAAGTTTATAAAATAATCCCTACAAAAAAAGATATTCTTGAAGAATTTATTTTATATAATCAGCGCTGTTCTTGTTGTAATCAGCCTGTTCTTGAAATTCTCAGGGCGGATGTAGAGGAAAATATTCTTAAACCTATCAGGTTAAACTCAAAAAATATTCCGGCTTTTATAAAAAAGATGAATGTTCTTTGGGAACCGAGAAAATTTTCTTTTCCAAAAAGCAAAATTTCCAAATTCATTCTAAATTACAATGAATTTGGAAAAATTAAAAAATGTTCTAAAAACCTTTCAGGATTAAATATAGGAAGAATTGAAACCGATCCCGTAATTAACCTTAAAAGTTATAAAGCTCATCAACAAATTGGAAATTTGAAAATTAGTCTGTAGTTTTTTCTTGTTTTTCAGGTGTTTCGCTGAGTTTGTCCGCAACTATTTTCATGTAGTCTGCCATAATTCCCATTTTTTCGTCGATGTTTCTTGTTCTTTTGCTTTCAACTACATTTAGGTATGTTAGAAAGATTAAAACAATAAACAGTAAAGGCAATAACGATATCATAACAGGATCAATCAACATTTTTTTTCTCCTTGAGTATATGCTTCATTATATATTCTATATAATAAATTTTGTTTTGACAATTTTTTTTAAAATTTGACAACACATTTATATATAAACTTTAAAAAGATTTGTTAGAACAGGTTTTTATAAATTTATGCATAAAAAAAGAGAGTTTTGCTCTCTTGTGTCTTTCCTTTCCTTTCCTTATTAAAAAGGTTTTTCCCTTTCTGTTTTTGTGGAGTCTTGTTTGTGGAGTCTTGTACATATATAAAAACAGGCAAGGTTTAAAGATTTCCTTTTTTAAAAAAACAACCAGCGTTGTGAATAGTTGATTGGTATAGGTTTTAATTCCTTTTGAATTATTAAGTATTTTCTTGATATTTGTTTTTTATACATATAGTATATGAAAAATTTTTGTAACAAATTCGTAACACAAGAAGTAGGTCATGGTTAGAAATAAAAAAAATTTGCAAAACGGAAATGAAAATAATTCTGATTTTAATACTTTAATTTCTCTCGATTTTCTTTTGAACGATATTCTCGGGCAAAT
>MFRJ01000125.1:7783-19855 GCA_001784535.1 Candidatus Melainabacteria bacterium GWA2_34_9 | reverse complement strand
GACACTTTCTGGTCGCAAGAAAACTTGGCATAAAGGTTGAAAAGTTCGGTTTTGGTCTGCCTTTTGGTCCTACCCTATATGAAACAAAATGGGGCGATACAAAAATCTGTGTCCATTCTTTTCTGCTTGGCGGATATGTTTCTTTCCCTGATGATGAACCTGACAGCGAAATTCCTAAAGATAGCCCTCTAAGAATAGCAAACCGTAAAGTTTGGGAAAGGTTTTTGGTTATTTCTGCTGGTGTTACAGCAAATGCGCTTATCGCATATTTGATAGTTTTGTTTGTTGCAGGTTTTTCAGGCGGTCTTCCATCAGGAAAATACAATATTTTTGTTGACGGATTGCAGCCGGATAAAACTTTGTCCTCTCACCAGATAGGCGTAAAGGCTAATGACAAAATAGTTTCCGCAAACGGTGTAAAAATTGACTCGCTTAATAAATTTGTTGAAATTGCTCAGCGCAGTAAGAAATTCGACAATTATGTTTCTGATGATAAGGTTGAAAGTCAGATAAGCAAAATTAAAAAATTAAATCCTGAACTTAAAAATAATACAGTTATTCTTAAAGGAACAGAAGTCGTTTTACCTGCTCCAACTCCTGAAGCTCCAATAATTATGCCTAATGATGCTTTGGCAGGTGTAGCAAAATACACTCCTGCAGGAAATCTTTTAACTTCTAACGAGCGAAAATTAAGAAACGAACTTGACGGTAAAACAATTTATATTTCAAACGGTAAATATACTCTTGATCAAATTGCCGTAGCAACTGCTGATACAGTTCATCCCATTGCAATTATTGTTGATAGAAATGGCAAGGATGTTGAACTTAAGCCTGCTTATCCAAATAAGAACGGCATGATAGGTGTTAAACTTAGAGTTCAGGAAATTACTGAAGTTGTAAATAGTCCTGCAAGTGCTGTTGAAAAATCCTGGAATTATTTAGCTTATAATTCTTATTACATGGTTAAAGGCTTAGGTTTAATAATAACAGGACAAATTCCGCTTGATCAGGTTCATGGTATTGTTGCAATAACAAAAGTAGGCAGTGATATTATTGAAAAAAGAGGAATATGGGATGGTTTGTTACTTACAGCTTTAATAAGCATAGATTTGGCAATAGTAAACCTTCTTCCGATACCGGCTCTTGACGGTGGTCACCTGTTATTTCTATTTATTGAAAAGTTAAGAGGCAGACCTGTTGAAGAAAAAACACAGGAAGCATTCGCGAAATTCGGGTTCGTGTTTTTAATCGGACTGATGGTGATTATAATTTTCAATGATATATTCGCGCTCGTGACAGATAAGTTATAAGGTCGTAATAAAACAATGGCTAGTTATGATTATAGTTGCAAAGACTGCGAAAAGATTTTTACTATAGAGAAAGCAATGACTGACAATTCAAAGCCAGTATGCGTTCATTGTAGCTCTTCTAATGTTGCAAGAATATGGGGAAATGTTCAGCTAAAAGGCTGTGGAAGTAAAGGAAGTTCTTCGGGATGCGGAAGTTCCTGCTCTAAATCTTCATGCTCCGGTTGTAACTGCGGTTAGACAATGTTTTCCTGCTTTGGGAAAGAGGTAGTTACCGGACAATCTACCCTGTTTTTGGGCAAGCAGTTCGGATAATTTTCCTGTATAAATTTTATCAGGTTCTCTCTCAGGTATACTTTAATTAGAAATGCATCATTTGCGGTTTTTGCACTTACAAGAGCCCTTAACTGCATTGTTTTTTCGGTAGTATCAATTACATAAAGTGAAGCTGTTTCTCCGTCCCAATGCTCTGTTAATGATACAAGCCTCATGAATTCTTTCCTTAGTTCGTCTACGGGAAGTGTGTAATCAACATATAAAAAAACTATTCCCATTGTTTTTTCATTTGAACGAGTCCAGTTCTGGAAAGGTTTTTCAAGCAGGTATGTGATAGGAACAATTAAATTGCGTTTGTCCCAGCTTTTTACAACGATATAAGTAAGCGTAATTTCTTTAATATGCCCCCATTCCCCGTCTACAACAACAGTATCTCCAAGTTTAAAAGGTTGAGTGAATGCTATTTGGAATCCTGCAATAAGGTTTGAAAGTGATTTTTGTGCTGCAAAACCTATTATGATACCTGCAAGACCTGCAGAGGCTATCAGACTGCTTCCGAATTTTTTTGCTTCGTCAAAACTGAGAATTATTGCGGCAAACCCTGCAATACAAAGAAATACGATAGCAAATTTTTCTACAAAATCAAGCTGTGTACGAAGTTTTCTGTATTTAAACTCTTCTTTCGAGTTTGATTCAATGTTTCTGAAAATAATAACTTTTCCAAAAGAAATTATTTTTGCCAAAAAGTATGTTGCTACAATTATTGTGGCGATGAGCCATATTCTATCAATTGTTTGTAAGTTTTGAACAGGTAATTTGACTGTGGGTAATATGGTTTTAAATGATATAAAGCTTATTAACAGCCATAGAGAAACACTAAAGTGCCTATTTAAACAAAAATTCTCAGGTATTATTTCGGTTTTTTGAAAATATTTTTTGAAAACACTTACAAATAAAAAACTAATTGCGTAAGCTGCTACAAGTATGAGTATTACGCTTGTGATCGGGTTTTTCCAAAAAGTGCCTGAGAGTTGTAAAATTTCCATAATATTGTCCTAATTGACTTATTCTAATAAATTTTGGCATAGAAATTATTTTTAGTAAATTAATTGCGCAAAATACTTTACTCAAAGCTCGTTTTTAAAGGATAATTGATCGTAGAAATATAAATATAATTTATGAGACTAAGTTGGAGAAATAGATAATATGACGGCTGGACGCAAACCATTCTTTTTTGATACAACGCTTAGAGACGGTAATCAAGCATTAAAAAAGCCCTGGAATACACAACAGAAAGAAATAATTTTTAAAGAACTTATAAAACTTGGAGTTCAGGCTGTTGAAGTTGGATTTTCCGGCTCAAATGATATGGATTTTGAAGCCTGTCAATATTTGGCTTCGATAGCACCTAATGATATGGTGATAGCAGGACTTGCAAGAGCAGTTGAAAAAGATATTCTGAAAGTTTATGAAGCTGTAAAAATTGCGAATAAGCCAAGAATTCATATAGTTCTTGCGATGAGTCCTTTCAATATGAAATATGTACTCAGAAAAGAGCCTGATGCTGTTAGAAAAATAGGAATTGAAGCAGTTAAATACGCAAAATCTCTTATAGGCGAAAAAGGAGATATTCAGTTTTCTGTAGAGCATTTTGGCGATTGCAAAGACAATTTGAGTTTTGTAATTGACTCTTTGCAGGATATCGTTGAAGCAGGTGCAAATGTAATAAATCTTCCCAACACTGTTGAAAGAATTCGCCCAATGGAATTTGTGAAAATGGTTTCAGAAGTTTCAAAAGAACTGTCTGGTAAAGCTATAATTTCTGTGCATAACCATAATGACTTGGGAATGGCTACTGCTGCGACAGTAGAAAGCTTTTTCTCAGGAGCTACGCAGCTTGAATGTTGCTTAAATGGTTTGGGAGAAAGAGCAGGGAATACAAACCTTTATGAAGTTGCAATATGTCTGCATAATTGTGGTATAGAAGTACCTCTTAACCTTGGTGTGATTTATGAAACAGCTCTTACTGTTTCAGAGATGTCAGGGATTCCTATACATGAAAAAATGCCTTTGATTGGAGAAGATGCTCTTGCACACAGAAGCGGTATTCATCAGGACGGCGCATCAAAGACGCAGGGAATGAAAAAAGGAGCTTACAGACCTATCCATCCTTCTCTTATAGGTCGTGATGATGATGAAAAGTATGGCTTCACCAGTCAGTCAGGTAAAACTGCACTTTATGAAATTATTAAACGTGAAGGCTACCCTATTACCGTTGAAGAAGCAGTAAGACTGGTTGATATTGCAAAAAAAGAATCGGAAAAAATTGGAGAATTGCCTATAGATATGATTCTTAATATTTATATTAAGGAAATTTATGAAATTGACGGAGTATTTAAACTTATAAGCTTTAAAAAACTCGATAACGGCGAAAAAGAAAAGTTTAATCTTAAGTTTTCGCATAAAGGCAAAGAACATGAGGTAACCGAACATGGTGATGGACCTCTCGAATGCTGTTTAAAAGCTCTCGGTGATATTGGATTTCCTCTTAAACTTACTCATTATGAGCAGTCTGCTTTTGGTGAGGAAGCAAAAGGTGTTCAGGCAGATGCTATGACAACTATTCAACTGGAAACCCCTGACGGAAGAAAGATTCTTTGTAGAGGAAAAGATCCGAGTACTGCTAAAGCTAACGTTAAAGCAATTTTTAACGGACTGAACCTGATTTATGGTTAATAAATGACAAAACACGCGCATCCTAAAGCACTATACTTTCTTTTTACCATAGAAATGTGGGAAAGGTTTAGTTATTACGGGATGCGGGCGCTACTTGTTCTTTATATGGTTAAATATCTGCTTTTTAGTACTGAAAAAGCAGGGAATGTTTACGGAATTTATACAGGATTAGTATATTTAACTCCTTTAATCGGCGGTTATATAGCAGACAGGTATCTGGGGCAAAAAATCTGCATAATAATTGGCGCAATTTTAATGATGATTGGTCATTTTGCAATGTCAATTTCTGATTTGCCTTTTTTCTATTCGGCTTTAGGTTTGCTGATAGTTGGTAGTGGTTTTTTTAAGCCTAATATTTCCACGATGGTCGGTCAGCTTTACGAAAAAAACGATCCGAGGCGTGATGGAGGATTTACCATATTTTATATGGGGATTAATCTTGGGGCATTTTTATCGCCTTTAATATGCGGTACTCTTGGAGAAAAAGTCAGTTTTCATTATGGTTTTGCAGCAGCAGGCGTAGGAATGCTTATCGGATTGCTAATTTTTATGTGGGGACAAAACAAATACATAAAACCTGTAGGAAATGCTCCTGCTTGCGAAGATATTATGCTTGTAAAAGATCATCATCAAAAAACCACATGTGATTTGCCCCTAACAAAAGATGAAAAACAAAGAATTGCAGTAATTTTTATAATGATGTTTTTCTGTATCTTTTTCTGGGCGTCTTTTGAACAGGCAGGAAGTTCGTTAACTCTTTTCGCAGAAAGATCAACAGATAGGTTGATTCCTTTTTTGAATTGGGAATTTCCTGTAAGTTATTTTCAGTCGGTAAATCCTCTTTTAATAATACTTCTTGCCCCTTTGTTTTCAAAAATGTGGCTTGATTTAGCTGATATTAACAAAAATCCTTCCCTTCCTGTCAAATTTTCTCTCGGGCTTTTTCTTGTCGCGGTTGGATTTGTATTAATGGTTATTGCTTCAGCTATTGCAGGAACAGGAAAAGTATCTTTCCTCTGGCTCATTGGGGTTTATTTGTTCCATACTTTAGGAGAATTATGCATTTCTCCAGTTGGTTTATCAATGGTTACAAAACTTGCGCCGCTTAAATTTGCTTCTCTTTTGATGGGAACGTGGTTTTTATCAAGTTTCTTTGCGAATTTTATAGCAGGGTACTTTGCCGGAAGTTATGATAATTTAAAAACCACAGAATTTTTCTTAATTCCAGTGGTATTAACAGGAATATCCGCAATATTGATCTTGTTTTTAACAAAACTCATAAAAAAATGGATGCACGGCGTAGAGTAGTTTTACGAGTGGAAATGTTTAAAGTATAATGATTTTGTTAACAAAAGTCGGTACAAAAATGCAATTAAAAGAAGCAATAGAGCTAATTTGGGAAAATAGAAAATATAAAACAACTTCTGAAAATGAGGCGGTAAGCCATCTTAATGAAGAAGTTGCAGAGAGTCTTAAGGCTTTGTTGAAAGGCGATAAAGAAAAAGCGCAAAACGAGCTTGAGGATGCGCTTTCGTGTTTACTTATAGCTTTTAAGGTTCTTAATATAAGCCCTGATGATGCAATTAATCGTCAGATTTCAAGAATGACAAATCAGCCTGTTAGAACTATGCATGTTTTTGCAGACAGGGTAGAAATTAGAGTTGGTGAACAGGTTAGAGGAGGCTGGTCTATCTGGAGTTCTGATGACCTTAAAGAAGCTGAACGAATGGCGCGAGAATTTAAGTGCGAAATTATAATGGAAGATGGTATTAAACAGTTGGACTTGGGGCTTTTGGAAAATGTTGGAACAAATTAGGCTTAATAAATTTATAGCTTCCTGTGGCGTAGCTTCAAGAAGAGCAGCTGACGAACTTATTAAAGAAGGTCGTGTTAAAGTGAATGGCAAGGTTGTAACCGAGCCGGGGATTTCTGTGACTAAAAAAGACAGGGTTGAGGTAGATAAACAACTTATTTCGGAAGAAAATAAGATTTATATCGTCTTTAATAAGCCGCCGGGATATATAACCACACGAGAAGACGAAAAAGGCAGAAAGACTATTTATGAGAATTTGCCTGAAAATCTGAGAACTCTTCGCACTGCAGGAAGGCTGGACAAAGATTCTACAGGGCTTTTGATACTTACAAATGACGGCGAGTTAATCCAAAAGCTTACTCATCCAAAAGTAAAAGTGCCAAAGATTTATAGAGTTGTTGCTGAAGGTAAAGTTACGATAAATGATTTGAAGGAATTTCAAAAAGGAATTGAAATTGAAAAAGGTAAAAAGGCATACGCTGAAGGTGTTATTCTTGAATATGAAAACGGAGAAACCACGATGGACCTGATTTTATATCAGGGGCTTAACAGGCAAATCAGGAAAATGTTAGAAATTGTCGGGCATCCTGTGGTTATGCTCAAGCGTATTCAGCACGCAAATATAAATCTCGGGGCTTTGAAAAAAGGCAAATTCAGGTTTATGAACAATAAAGAGGTTGATAATCTTTTTAAATATTTGAAGAACCTTGAAAAAGTTGCAATAATTACAGAAAAGAAGCTTTATAAAAAGAAAAAGGAGATTTGAATCTCCTTTTTCTTTTTATTTTAAATATTCTTCGTTAATTTTAATAACTTTTTCTATCATTTCTTTTGATGGTCCGCCTATGATGTTTCGCTTGTTTACGCATTCTTCAAGAGAAATCGCCTTAAACACATCTTCTTCGATAATCGGTGAAACCTGTTTGTACTCTTCAAGTGTCATATCATCAAGCCCAATATTTCTTTGGATGCAGGAAAATACGATTTTTCCTACAATTTCGTGGGCATCCCTGAAAGCTATGCCTTTTTTGACAAGATAGTCAGCAAGGTCTGTTGCATTGGTAAATCCGCCTTTTGCTCCTTCATACATCCTGTCTTTTCTTATTTTCATTGTTCTTACCATATCAGCAAATACAGGTAAGCACATTTTAACGTTGTCTATAGCGTCAAAAACCGGTTCTTTATCTTCCTGCATATCTTTATTGTAAGCAAGAGGTAATGATTTCATCGTTGCAAGAAGTGCCATAAGGCTTCCGTAAATCCTGCCTGTTTTTCCTCTAACAAGCTCAGCAATATCAGGATTTTTTTTCTGTGGCATAATACTGCTTCCTGTGGAAAAAGCATCATCAAGTTCGATAAACTGAAATTCGTGAGAACACCAGAGAATAATTTCCTCTGAAAACCTGCTTAAGTGCATCATGAGGATTGATAGTGAATTTAAAAGCTCGATGCAAAAATCCCTATCGGAAACCGCATCGAGGCTATTAAGTGAAACAGATTCAAATCCAAGTTCTCTAGACACAAATTCTCTGTCTAGAGGATAAGTCGTTGCAGCGAGTGCCCCTGAACCCAGAGGAAGAACATTTGTTCTTTTATATGTATCTTCAAGTCTTGATTTATCTCTTTTTAACATTTCAAAATAAGCCATAAAATGGTGAGCTACAGTAATTGGCTGTGCTTTTTGAAGATGAGTATATCCTGGAAGAATTGTTTCAAGGTTTCCTTTTGCTATATTTAGCAAAATACGTTGTAAATTAGAAATCATTTCCTGAATAATCCTGATTTCGTCTTTTACATACATTCTCATATCAAGAGCGACCTGATCATTTCTGCTTCTTCCTGTGTGAAGTCTTTTACCGACATCGCCAATTCTTGAAATCAAAATCTGCTCAATATTCATATGAATATCTTCTGCTGCAACATCAAACTCGACTTTGCCTTCTTCGATATCAATAAGGATTTCTTTTAAGGTTTTTTCTATAAGCTGTGAATCAACAGCATAAATGATGTTCTGCTTTCCAAGCATTTTAACGTGCGCTATACTGCCTAAAATATCCTGTTTATAAAGCCGCTGGTCAAATCTTATCGAAGAATTAAAGTCATCGACAAGCTTATCAGTTGATTTTTGGAATCTCCCACCCCAAAGTTTAGACATTTTTATTCTCCTGTTTTTTGAATTTTTCTTTATGAAAAAATGGTAATAACAACTAAAAAACAGCAGTTCTTGCAGCTACAGGGTTTTTGAATTTAGTTATGCTGCCTTGAAATAGCAAATCAACACTGCCGATAGGACCGTTTCTTTGTTTGGAAACGATAATTTCAGCTTTACCTTTTTTGTCTGTATTATCAGGCTCATAATATTCTTCTCTGTAAATGAACATAACTATATCGGCATCCTGCTCAATACTTCCGCTTTCTCTAAGATCGCTGAGCATAGGTTTTTTGTTCTGCCTTGATTCTACAGCCCTCGATAGCTGAGAAAGTGCGATTATTGGAGTTCGTAATTCCCGTGCAAGGTTTTTTAAGCCTCTGGAAATTTGCGAAATTTCCTGTACCCTGTCAAATTTCTTTGTACCGCTGCCTTCCATAAGCTGTAAATAGTCGATAATTACTAATCCGAGTTCTTTTTGTTCCATGCAAAGTCTTCTGCATTTTGCTCTGATATCGGTAACTGTTGCACCTGCAGAATCATCAATAAATATGGGGCAATCTCCCATATCGCTCATTGCTTTAGCAAGCTTTGACCAGTCTTCTGCATGCATATGACCTGTTCTTAAACGGTTAGAATCTATTTCGGCTTCGGAACAAAGCATCCTCTGGACGAGCTGTTCTTTGGACATCTCAAGACTGAATATGCATACAGGTTTTTTCTTTCTTATACCTACTTCCTGAGCAATATTAAGACAAAAAGCAGTTTTTCCCATGGAAGGTCTTGCCGCTACGATTATAAGATCGGAAGGCTGAAAACCTGCCGTTAAACTGTCTAAATCATAAAATCCGCTTGATACACCTGTTAATTCGTCCCTATTGTTGTAGCGTTTTTCAATCTGGTTGTAGCTATCAAGGACAATTTCTCCGACATGCGTTAAATTAGTTGTATTTTTTCTTTGAGAAATTGAAAAAACAAGCTGCTCTGCCTGATCAACTGCTTTTTCAACATGCTCATCTTCATAACCAAGAGAAGCAATCTCGCTTCCAGCTTTTATAAGTTCTCTTAATACCGATTTTTCGGTAACAATTTTAGAATAATATTCAAGATTTGCTGAAGTAATAACAGAAAGAGCAAGATCGTTTATGTAAGCTCTTCCGCCAACAAGCTCCAGCTTGTCGATATTCTTTAAATGCTCAGAAACAGTAACTATATCGATAGGTTCATTATTGTTAAAAAGAGAGACTATAGCAGAATAAATGAATTTATGCGACTGTTTATAAAAGCTGTCAGGTCTTAACGACTCAACAACTCTTGTTATTGCGTTAGGGTCAATAAGCAAAGCCCCAATAACAGCCTGTTCCGCTTCAATACTTTGAGGCGGAAGCTTTTCTATTCTTTCTTCCATTATATTTTTAACTCTGATATTAATTTACATGAATTATTATATTAGCATGTAAAAATTATAAAAAATTTTAATTTTAAATTATATTGCAATATTTAATCAAAACTTAATAAACTGGCATTATACCTTTCATCAAGTTTTCTGGTAATATTTGTATCAATCAATTCTTGCACTATACCTTCAACAGTAAGATAAACTTCTGCCTTAGTTCTTATACATCCAAGTTTTGTTTCTTTTTTATTTCCAAATCCGGCATGAAGATGAATTTTAGGCTCATCCCCTTCCCACGCAAAAATTCCAAGCCCGATAATTTCTTTGGCATCATTAAAATTCCACCATTCAGGATTAGGAGGATATTCCTTCTTTTTAGGGCCGATAACCGCATCAGTGTTTGTAAGTGCACCTATAAGCTGAATCACTCCTGAGCGTACATTTTCTTTTTTTATTAAATCTTTAAGTCCGAAAATAATATCTTCTTTCGCATCAAATTTTACTGCAAAAATTCTGCCGATATTTGCTTGAGTATATTGCATTTTTCACACTCCGCATATTTTAAACACAGCAATAATTTTACCATTTACAGGTTTAAAAACAAAACAGTGGCTTATAGAAAAGACAGAAAAGACCTCCTAACTTAGGAGGTCTTTAATTATTTATTTAGCTGGTATTTCAAAATACCCGAGTTCTCTTTTTGCCTTAATATCCAAATCCGTATCGTTGATTGATTTACCCTGTTTTGCTTCGTCGATAAGAATTCTGATTTTCTTTTGCATTAATTTTATTTCTTTTTCTTTGCCTGAATCTTTTTGCCAAGAATGAAGCATATCAGCGAATGCCTTACCTGAAAGGTTGTTTCCTCCTTGGCCGGCTTTTTCTTTATAGGTATCTGTGTATTTATCTATAAAGTCTTTATGGAACTCAACTACCATTTTAGATACCTTGACGGCTGTTTCGCTCATCAATTTAATATCTTTTTCTGTTTCTGGGGTTGTAGCCTTTTCAACAAATTTGTCTTTTGCAGGGGCTAAAAACTTAGTGTTTGGTCCTAATCCTATTTCAGTAACACCGTGTGAAATCATTTTAGAACCTTGTTCAAGGTCTTGTGAAACGCCTGCAAGATTTGTTCCATGATACAATTTTTCTACGCATGCACCTGCATAAGTCATAGCCGAATTAGCTATTAAAGAATCAAAGGAAACAGTACAATTTTCACCATCATTGGTAAATACTGCACCAAGGAATCCGCCTCTTGAATCCAGAACGATTGTTCCGTTTTCTTTTGGCTTAGCCCATGGTTTTCCTTCGCTGGCTTTATTTCCGGCTTTCAGAGTTTCTTCTTCTGAATTAACCATATCAAGCAAGACCTGACCTACAATTGCATGTCCTGCTTCATGCCGGACAGTGCCTGCTTTTTTCCATAAAGCAGAATCATTAGGAGTAATAGGACCTGCAAGTATTTCAAGGTTAGCTTCAACCAGATCATTTATTGTTATGTTCTTATTTTCATTTCTAAGTGCAGTATAAGTTGCAGCTCTGTTCATAAGTTCGGCTATTTGTGCGCCTGAATAACCTTTAGTCATAATTGCTGCTTCTTTTAAGATATCTTTTTTATCTTCTTCACTCTTGAATTTTTTATTTCGTGAATGAATATCAAGTATTGCTTCTCTTGCGGCTGTACTACTGGCAGGATTTGGCACTTCAAGCTTGTAATCAAATCTTCCTTCTCTAATTGCTGCCTTGTCTAAATCTTCAAGACGGTTTGTGGCAGCTAATACAATTATATTAACAGGTTTTCCGCTTTCATCTTTGTTGCCTTTTAAACCGTCCATTTCTGCCAGTAATGCATTTATGGTTTGTCTATTATCATTTCCATGACTGCCATCACGACTTTTTGCTATAGCATCAAATTCGTCTATGAAAATAATTGCAGTTCTGTCATCACGACCGCCAGCTACTTCTCTTGCGTAGTTGAACAATTCGCGAACTCGGTTTGCGCCAACACCAACGAATTCTTGATCAAAATCACTTCCTGCGCATGGGATAAATGGCACATGTGCTTCACCGGCAATTGCTTTTGCAAGGTGAGTTTTTCCTGTACCTGGAGGTCCATACAAAAGGACACCTTTTGAAATTTTAGCGCCCTGCTCTTCAAATTTTTGAGGGTTTTTTATGAATTGCAAAATTCTGTTTTCAATAATATCTTTTACCTGATCAATGCCACCTACATCCTTTAGCCTTATCCCGGTATCAGGAGTTGTAAAGAAATGCTGCATATCGGAATCACGATCTTGCATACCTTTAAAACTAAGCATATTAGCTTTAATATGACTTAAAGTTGGTCTTACCAAAGGAGATGAAGGAGATAAATCCGTTTTTATATCCGTCT
>MFRJ01000125.1:6829-7776 GCA_001784535.1 Candidatus Melainabacteria bacterium GWA2_34_9 | reverse complement strand
CATATTATTGTTATTTTTATATCCAAAACTTATTTTTGACGGTATAGCTTGATCAAAGTTGACTTTTAGCAAATTCCGAGCTCCCTTTATACTGATATACGATTAAATGCTTCCCACTCGATTTTTTATAGGCATAAATATACTGCCTATATTTTTAAAAACATGGTAAAAACAAATAATTGCGCCTAAAAATGGAAATATTTTTCATGAAAATTCAACAACTGCTTATAGTGGGTGAATGCAACACTTAATTTTTCTTAACAAAAAGTCGTGTATTATTTACAGGACAACAATACAGCCAAAAATACTTTAAAATTTTTAAAACTTTCTTTTTATTCTTTTGTTAAAATATAAGTCAATTAGAGTATATGAGGAATCCTAATATGCGTATTTATAAATCCGGTTTCTCTTTTTTCCTGTTGATAATATTGGCTTTTAACTATACAGCCGCTTTTGCAGTTAATAATAAAAAAGTAGAATCATACACTTATGAAGTTATTAAAACTTTGCCATCTGACTTTGAACAAAAACATGGAAATCTTTTATATACAGGCTTAATTAGTAACTATTCACAGGAAGGCTCTATATTTGCTAAGGAACATAGACAAATTTCCGGTGAATTTATAAATTTAATAGATGAGCTTTCTTATAAAACTGATGTTACAAAAAAAATAAACAGGGATTACATGAATTTTCTATCGGAACAACTGAGAGTTTGGAAAATTCAAGCGAAAAAAAATCCAAAACTAAAGCCTATTTTGAATAGAGAAGTTCAGGTTTTTAATATAGCACTTAAGCTTCAGATAAAAGAAAACATCAAATGGGCTAATATTTATGCAATCAGAAGACAAATTGCTATTTTAAATCAGCAAGATAATACTCCCGTTAATTATTCTTTCGTAAAAAGTGATTACTATAATAGGCTTTTGGTGGCATATGTGGATTTA
>MFRJ01000125.1:6414-6744 GCA_001784535.1 Candidatus Melainabacteria bacterium GWA2_34_9 | reverse complement strand
TTCCCGCACCTGTGCTAAAAATAATTAAACCAATGCATAAATACGAACTGCGGATAGCAAAAGCCTTAATCTATGACATGGGCAGCAATTTTGAAAGGATAGAGCGAATTCAGCAATTAACTGATTATTTAATGGCGTTTTACAATAAAGTTGATAATTATTCGCTTTCCGAAGTTGATAATATTATCCAAAATTTAAAATTACAGCAGAAAAAATTACAAGAACAAACAAATCTTTCTGCGGAAGACGAAGAAGCCAATAAAAACCTTCTTTCTCTTACGGGCAATTATATTGGCTTTTATGAAAATGTAAAAATCGAACTGTCAAAGA
>MFRJ01000125.1:5921-6286 GCA_001784535.1 Candidatus Melainabacteria bacterium GWA2_34_9 | reverse complement strand
TGCTCAAATACTTATAACACTGTAGCCGATGGGGCTGTGTATGCGGCATCATCGGCTTATCAAGGAACGAAAGCAGTAACAAAAGTTGCGACAGGGGCAGTTTATGCAACTGTTGATTACACAACGGGCGTTGCTTCGGAGGCTATTTGTACTGCAACTGCAACGGCAAGCGCAGTTTATGATAAAGGTCTATTTACAAAGGAATACAACGAATGGAACTATAATTATAAAAAAGCCGGCGAAAACATGGAAACAAAAACCTTCAATAACACTATTGTTCAGCCTTTTATAAATACAATGGAAGGAAATGATAAAGAAGGCTTAGGACAGGCAGGCGCAAAAACGGCTTCAAAGTCTTTTGAAGC
>MFRJ01000125.1:4282-5853 GCA_001784535.1 Candidatus Melainabacteria bacterium GWA2_34_9 | reverse complement strand
CATCTTCAGTTGTTATGAACGTTGTGACTTTAGGTGGATATGGATTAGCTAAAGACTACAACACTCTTAATGATGCTGACAAATCGACATACGAAAGAGCTTTTGCTGCTATTGGAGTGGCTACAGCAGTAGTTCCAGTATTTAGCGCATCAAAAGGAGTTAATGCAGGCATAAATAATACTTATGAATCTGGCTTAAATGCTGCCAATAATGTAATGAAGTCAAAGTTCGCAGTTGCTCAAGCGCAATCTATAGCAAATAAAACCAAAAGTGAACTTTTGGAGGCAACAAAAAATTCACTTAAAGCTGCCGGGTCTGAAACCGCTGAACAAGCTCAACTTGCAGCAGGAAGAGCTTTTGAAAAAAATGTTATTGCGGAAAATGCCTATAAAGCAGCTAAAATTAGTTATGAAGATGGCATAGTAGGCAATATTGGAAATGTTGCAAAAGAAACAATGACGGATTCTGTAAAAGCAGCTGTTTGTACTTTTGCAGATGATCAGTTTACTTATAAAGCGATTGTAGACAGGACAAAAGATTTGTTTACAAAGACTTTAAAAGAAACAATACAAGATGAAACAGGACAGACTGGAGGTTGGCAAGTCGCTAAATATTTATTTGGCGGTGCTGTTGATAATACATATTCAAATCTTATAGGAGAAGGTTTGAAATATACTTTTCCTCCCAAAAAACCTGCTGAGCTTCCTGAAAATTTTTATAATCCAAACAATTATCAAAATGAGGGACAGGTAAATTATCAAAACAATCAAAACATCAAATATCCAGTAAATAATCAACCTCCTGCTTATCCTCAATACCCTTCTAATGGAAATAATATAGTACAGAATACTCAAAATAATATTCCTCCTCAAAATCTTCAAACAGATAGCTTGGATGGAACTTATTCAGGTGATTTTTCTGTAAAAAATGTTCAGGGAACTTTTAATTTAAGAGTATCAGGCACCAAGATTACAGGAAAAGCAAGAGGACGATACCAATCCTCTATACATGGAAACATTCCTTTTGAAGCCACATGGGAAGCAATCCTTAACAGAAATGAAAATAATGTTTCAGGAAGCATTTCTTCAGGTGTAATAAAATGCGCATCACAATCTTTAAGTTTTAATGGTGATTATAAAGGAGTGTTGGACGAAGATTCAGTGTCGGGTTCTGCCAATTTAAGAAGCTGGAGGGCATCTGCTTCAACGAATTGGACTGTAACAAGAAGCAGTATTGATCCTGCGGTTTGGAATAATACCCTATCCTATCCTCAAAACAACCCTAATTCGGTAATCAATCAACAATCATATCCGATGAACAACATTATTCCAACAATGCCACCAACGATAAACGACACTATTAATCAATTAAATAATATAATGCAATTATTAAAATAAAAGAATATAAATAACAACCAAAAACCCCGCTAACCGCGGGGTTTTATGAAATCAAAGAGTTAGACTTTCTCTTTTTGTAGACTAAGAACGGAGAAGGCGGGATTCGAACCCGCGGAGGCTTGCACCTCACAGACTTTCCAGGTCTGCACCTTAAACCACTCGGACACCTCTCCA
>MFRJ01000125.1:0-4275 GCA_001784535.1 Candidatus Melainabacteria bacterium GWA2_34_9 | reverse complement strand
GATTCAATAATTATCTTACATTCAGGAGTTTATAGTCAAGGTAAAGTTTTTTCAGTTTTAAAACCCAGTCCTTTAAAAATATGAAATAATTCAATAACCTTCTGTTATTTTTTCAAATAGCTATATAATTAAAATGGAATATTATCTTTAAAATTAATATAAAAATTGGAAAATTTTGAAATGATTAAAACAATCATCAAACTGGCAGTTATAATTTTGATTGCGCTGGTATTATGCGGATTTGATCTTTCCGCAAAAGCCCAAGTAAATTCGGGAAAAAATTTCATCTTGCCAAAAACCTTTAAAATTAACGATGAATTTTTGCCGCCGCTTGATGCAAAGCCGAATTTACCGCAAAGCAAAACAGTTTCAACAGAAACCACCCCTGTAAAAGTTATTAAACCCAATACGGTTATAACGTCAACAAGCACTCCAAAAGTACAAACGATTAAAACAAACTCTGTAGTTACTTCTACGCAGACAAAAAACAAAATACCTGCTGTTTATAAACAACCAGCGGCAATAATTACAACAAGTCCTGCAAAAAATAACAGCGTTAAATCAACCGTTATTCAAACAAATCCCATAAAAACAAACACTATAAATAAATCCAATAATGCCACTTCAATTACAAATTTAATCAAAAACTATGAATCTTCATACGCAGACACATTGAAATCAACTATTATAGCTCTTTCTGCGATGGGAATAACACCTGATTCTTACAATACTGAAAAAGGTCAAATAATAGCCAAACTTCAATCAGGCAAAGAGATTTTTGTCTTGCTAGTGCCTTTTAAAGAAGATTCTACATGCGTAAGAATCACGCCTACTGATGGAATTTACAATATTCCCTTAAATACTATTAACGAAATTTTTTCAAATATTAATGCGAATTTACCTGCAAATTAGTCTTTCATCGCTTCCTCTTCAGATTAGAATGAGTTTCAAAAACTTACAACGAAAACTGACTGTTTCCTTTTGGGTTTTTATCCATCCCAGCTTCGCTTGGACAATAATTATAAAATTCTTTAAACCATGCAATGAACTTTTTAACCCCTCGTTTAAATGTTGTGGAAGGGTTATACCCGAGAAGTTCTTTTGCCTTCGTAATATCTGCGTAAGTTATCGGAACATCGCCGGGTTGTAAAAGCCGTTTTTCGAGTATTGCTTTTTTGCCCAAATTTTCTTCAAGCAAAGCAATTAAGGAACTTAACTTTATAGGTCGGGCTTCACCAATATTAAAAATTTCAAATTCTGATTTATCATAGTCAATAGCAGACAAAATACCCTGATTAACATCATCAATATAAGTATAATCTCTTATTGTTTTGCCATGACCAAAAACCTGTAAAGTTTTACCTTCAACGATTTGCCGTGAAAATTTATGTATAGCCGAATCTGGTCTTTGCCTAGGGCCATAAACTGAAAAGAATCTTAGACAAACTGTACTAATGCCGTATAAATAACTGTAAGTATAACAAATCTGCTCACCTGCCGCTTTTGAAGCTGCATACGGAGATATGGTTTTACCGATTTTCATGTCTTCTTTAAAAGGGACGTCTTTCCTTGCGCCGTATACAGAGCTTGATGATGCGAATATAAATTTCTCCACACAAAATTCTCTTGCTAACTGAAGAAGGTTTACAGTTCCGTTTATATTAGTATTAAAATATTCTTTAGGCAGTTCAAGAGAAGCTCTTGCGCCTGTTTTTGCTGCCAGATGAATTATATGAGTTATATTATGCGTCTGAAAAATCTTTTTCATAGCAGCATAGTCAGTAATATCTTCCACATATAACTTATAGTTATGCATTCTTCTGTGCAGGCAAATGTTATTCTGCTTAAATTTTTCCGAATAAAACGGATCAAAATTGTCTACACATACAATATTTATGTCTTCGCCGTAAAAAATTAACCTGTCAATCAAGCTGCTGCCGATAAAACCGGCGCCTCCCGTTATCAAAAAAGTCTTTTTCATTTTTTATGAAAATCCTTTACAACTCCTCTACAATTTGTTGTTTATATTGTGCGAGTATTTTAAAAAATTTTCATTATGCAGTTGACTATTTATTAAGTAGGTAACCAAAAAATTTACGTTATATTACTAACTTAAGGAGTCATAACAGCTAAACCGTTGTGAATAAGACTTATCTCTACTTCTTTGGAAGTACAGGCTTCCCCGTCTATATGAAATTTGTTATTAGCAGATTTTATACTTATGCTGTGGGTTTTTCCATATAGTACATTAGATCCGATTTTATGTTTGTTAAACAAAATTTGAAAAAATACTGTTAAAAATTCCTTGATATTTCTAGCATAAAGTACAAATACATCAAGTTTTCCATCAGAAACATCGCTGGAAGGAGCTATAGAACATTTATCCCGGAACATATTTCCTGAATTTGATACTATAACAGCAGAAGCTTTTATCTTGTAACACTGATTATCAGTACAAATTTCGAACGATTTTGGGGTAAGGTTAAAAATGCACTTAATTCCCTGAATTAAATAAGCCAGATACCCGAATTTGTTTTTCAGAAAAGAACTGGCACCATTGACAATATCAGCGTCTATGCCGTATCCGACTCTTAATACAAAATACGAATCACCTGCTTTTCCGACATCTATAAGTTTTTTAGTTCCGTTAAGCAGTATATCAACTGCCTGCGGAATATTTTTAGGGATATTTAATTTTCGTGCAAGCAAATTCGCTGTTCCGCAGGGAATTATGCCTAATTTTATGTCTTTGCTGACAATATAAGGCAAAACGGACAATACTGTTCCATCTCCTCCAATTGCAACAACTGTATCAAAATTTTCGATGCAGACAGTATTGTTTAAATCCATTATGTTGATGGATTTAAAACAAATATCTTTCACGCGGAACAGTTTTTCTATATATATAAGTTTTTTATTAAAGCTTCCTGTTCCTGCTTTATCGTTATATACAAGTAAATAATTACCATTGCTCATGATTTTATGCCATTTTGGAATTTAATTTTTATTATCTGCCTAATATAATAGATCAGTCATATTGTAAAACAAACAAGATAAAAATTAATTGCCTTTTATGTAGATATAATTAAGTTATGTAAATTACATTTATTATCAACAAATAATTAAAATAACATTAATTTTTTTATTATCTCATTAAATGTAACATATACTACTTATATGGTTCACACCCTTATACAAAAAGTTTTATTAATTTTTCTTAAAAAACCTTTTATTTTATTAGAAAACAAATATAATTAATTAACTAGCGTAAAGTATATTATAAATTACCGACAGGAAAATTTGTTTATTTTCCGAAAATTATGTTACAGAGAATTTTTTAGCATCCCATTTTTAGAGTAGTTAGTAGTGACAGAAAGGTACAAGTAGTATGAATTGGTTAAAGAATTTGAAAATCATGCAGAAGCTTTTAGTTTTAATTAGTCTTTGTGTTGTTTTTATTGGTATTGTTGGATTTGTCGGGTATCACTTCACAGATAAGTCTTCTAAAGAAATGTCAAATATGTACAATAATAAATTAACTCCGGGTATTTTATTAAACGAAAATAATACATATCTAAAATTTAACGAAGCAAATATTTTAACCGCAATACTTCAAAATAACAAAGAAAAACAGCAGGAACATATTAACGAAATTCAGAAAAATACAGCTGAGTTTAATAACAACTTAGCTCAAGTTGAAAAAATAAACTTAACGGCAGAAGAAAAACAAAAAATGGCTAAAATAAAAGAAGACATGGCAAAATACAAAGAAGATAGAACAAAAATATTGAATTTTGCTGTCAACGGTCAAAGGAGTGAAGCGTATGCTTTATTTGTAAAACAAGAAGATTTAATTGATACAGTTTTTCAACTTAACAAAGAATTAGCGCAGGATATGGAAAAAGATGCCAAAGAAATGGATACACAAGCAGATAAAGATGCAATTACAGCAACATTAATTATAATTTCCACAATCATATTAGCTATTTTAGTGGCAGTATCAGTAGGATTGGCGATAGCAAATATGATAGCAAAACCGGTAAATCTGGTTGTAGATAATTTGAAAGAAGTAGCGAACGGAAATCTAAGAGTTAATAATGTTGATAATGACGCAAAAGATGAAATAGGTATTCTTGCTCAGGCACTTAATGCAACAGTTGCAACTTTAAAAGGGTTGGTAGGTGCAGTAGCTCAATCAGCAGAAGAGATATCAGCAAACTCTGAAGAAATGAGCGCATCCTCGGAACAAACTGCTCAAGGCGCTCAACAAACAGC
>MFRJ01000124.1:36635-36915 GCA_001784535.1 Candidatus Melainabacteria bacterium GWA2_34_9 | reverse complement strand
TCTTTTTATATAAGCTTCATCAGAACTAAAAAAACCGATAGATCTAGTAAATCTTCCCCACAGGGAAGGATCTAACTTTTTATCTTTCTGTGGTGGAAAAAACACAAGAATATCGCCTCTATGCGGTTTTGTGAAATACCTGCTAACTTTTTCAACAATTAAATTATCTTTTATTTGAAGAGTCGGCTCCATTGAGCTTGAAGGAATCCAGCGCGGCTCACCTATAAATGCCCTTATCAAAACAACCAAAACAAGAACAATTACTACTGTTTCTACTGTT
>MFRJ01000124.1:29941-36577 GCA_001784535.1 Candidatus Melainabacteria bacterium GWA2_34_9 | reverse complement strand
CATTATTAGTTGTTTTATCTAAATTTTCTTCGCTCATTATTTTTTATATTTCCTAAAAAACTCTTTTTATATTGATAATTATATTATCAATATAAAAACTTAAAAGTACTAAATTGAAAAACCAACAGGGTTAAAATTCTCTTTTTAAAGTATAAATAGCAAGGTCAATAAGAGCTGTTTTGCAAACATTATCTTCCATTACATCAAGGGCTTTTACAGCTTCTTCGATATAATATTCCGCTAAATCTCTGGATTTTTGAATTCCGGTAGATTTCATAATTAAATTCATAGCCTGATTAAAGTCTTTTTTCCCTTTAAGTTTATTATTTATAAGTTTTTTAAGAGTTACATCATTATTTTTTTCAAATTCTTGAAGTGCAAACAAAACAGGAGCTGTCAGAATTCCGTTTTTAAGATCATTTCCAGCTGGTTTGCCAACTTTTTCACGGCTTCCCGTAAAGTTCAAAATATCATCCATTATTTGAAAAGCTATACCAAAGTTGAGAGAATAATCTCTTACTGATTTAATTATCACGTTATTTGCGTCAGGAGTAATTGCAGCTGCACATTCAGCCCCTGCTACAAATAATTTTGCGGTTTTTCTCTCTGATTTTTTAATATAATCTTCAAATGATATTATTTTAAATTTCTGATCACCTTGCTGTATTTCGCCTATACAAAGTTCATTAAGTGTATTAGCAAATAATTCAGTAGCACCCCCGCCAACAGAAACGAGTTTTGTCAAAGATCTTGCCAGAATAAAATCGCCTACAATTACAGCTGTTCTAGAATTCCATTTTTTTCCGACAGTTAAAAACCCTCTTCGAGTTTCTGCTTCATCAATAACATCGTCATGGATTAAAGACGCTGTATGAACCATTTCAACA
Organism: Candidatus Melainabacteria bacterium GWA2_34_9; assembly: GCA_001784535.1. Taxonomy (GTDB): domain Bacteria; phylum Cyanobacteriota; class Vampirovibrionia; order Gastranaerophilales; family UBA9971; genus UBA9971. Next base: position 35,690 of record MFRJ01000124.1, on the reverse strand, counting down.
GCTTCGCCGAGATAAAAATGGTTAGAAGATAAAAATCCGTTGTTTAAAGCTTTTGCAAAAAGAAAAACCAGAGCTGGTCTTAATCTTTTGCCGCCGGTTTTTGTTACATATCCTATTATTTCATCCAAGCTGGGATTTCCGCTGGTTAAACTATCAAGAAACTTCATTTCCAGCTGGTTTAAATCTTCTTCTACAGGCTTTAATATATCACTTATTCTATTTTGAGCCCTGTTTGTAATTTTTGAGAGAAAGTTAATCATTTCTGTCACCCACCCCCTGCCCCCTCCCTCAAAGGATGGGGTGTTAAGGGTTTTGGGTTCGCTACGGCGACTTCATCGCCTCGCTCACCCTTTTTGTTTTAAAGGAATTTTAATTAATAATAGAAAAAATGAGCGAGGAGAGACTCGAACTCTCACAGGGGTAACCTACTAGTTCCTAAGACTAGCGCGTCTGCCATTCCGCCACTCGCCCAAATATTTTATACTGTAATAATAAAAATTTATCATTTATATAACACTATAGTCAAGAAAATTAAATTTAGAAAATTATTCGAGTATAATATAAGTTATGTTGAAGTAGGTATGCCCAACCCAAATTTGTTTTCGACATGATTCTTCATATAAAACAAAAGATAAAAGTTTCGAAAACAGGAATTTAAACAAAGAGTGATAATCTATATAAAAGGGAAAAAAATTATGGATTCTAAAAATGATCAAACCAAATTTCCAAGAATTACACTAAGATGCAAATGCGAAAACGAATTTAACGTAAATGTCATGAGATTTCGTGACAAAGAGCCTGTAGTCTGTCAAGTTTGCGGAGAAGTTTTTCCGCAGGAAGTCGGCTCAAACTTTACAAAAGCTCTTGAAGACCTTTATTTAATTAAACATAACCTTGAAAAAGATGATTATCCTTTCCATTTTTCTTTTATTTATAAATCTTCCTTTAAACAGCCTCCTGCTCCTTATCCTTTTGATGAAAAAGAGGGCGAAGTGAAAGATTAATGAAAAAATTCTCCATAAAATTCTGGACAGTTTTGAATAAAAGTATAAAATAAAAGATATGAATAAAAGACATGAATAAAAGACATCTTTGAGGTTAAATGTGTCGGATTTTCAAACATATCTGGCTAAAGCCGATGAATTAAAAGAAAATAAAGATTTTGAAAAAGCTATTGAACAATATTTAAAAGCTCTTGAGTTTAAGCCGGCTGATTTTGAAACATTGGAAAAAATCGCTGACGCTTATTTTTGTCTGAGCAATTTTGAAAAAGCTATAGCTTTTTACCAAAAATCCCTTGCTTTTGAGCCCAATTATATTTTATCGCTGCTTGGAATCTCTAAAGCTTTTGAACTTACCAATAAAATTGATCAAGCCATTGAATATCTTGAAAAAGTTCTTGAATTAAGTTCTTATGATTCTGATATTGCAGCACAGCTTGCGCTTTTATACATAGAAAATCAAGAATACACTATTTCTCATAAGCTTATAGAAAAACTTTTATTACAAAATCCAAATTCTGACACCTATCATTATATGCTGGGATTAAATTATGAGCAGAAAGGTGAAAAGGAACTTGCTTTAAAAAACTATAATAAAGCTCTTGAACTAAATTCTGAAAATTTCGACGCCAGACTTGCTCTGGGAATTATATATTATAACCGGAATGATTATGAATCAGCTAAAATAGAACTTTCAAAAGCAGAAAATGTGAATTTTAATAACACAAAAGTTCATTATTACCTCGGTTTAATTTACGTTGAGGAAGAAAAATTTGAAAAAGCCATTCCCGAGTTTAAATATGTAGTAACTTTTGATCCTAAAAATATTGATGCATTTAATAATTTAGGAATTGCCTACGGCTTTCTCGGTTGGATTGAAGAAGCTATTCAAGAATTCAAATCTGCTATAGACTTAAATCCAAACAATTCAGAAATCAGATATGCCCTTGGTTATATATATTATAAAAATGAAGCTTATATTGAAGCAGAAACCGAGCTTAAAAAAGCAATAGAGCTTAATCAGATCCATCATCAAGCTCATTCAGCGCTTGGTTCAGTATGCGTAAAACTTGAAAAATATAAAGAAGCTATCGAAGCCTTTTCAAAATCGCTTGAACTTGACCCTGATGACGCTATTACTAATTTCAATATGGCTTCTATATTTAAAGTAATGGGTTTAACAGAAAGAGCTATTTCTTCTTATGAAAAAGCTATAAATCTTAATCCTGATCTTCTTGATGCATATTTTGAAGCAGGAATGCTTCTCTTAAACAGACAAAGACCTGATGAAGCAAGAAAATATTTTGAACTTGCAATAAAACAAAACGACAAATTCGCTGAAGCTTATTATGGAGTAGGACTTTGTCTTATTAAATCTCATGATAATGAAGAAGCAATTAAATATTTTAACAAAGCACTTGAGCTTAATCCCAATATTTCTGATGCTTATTACCAGATAGGACTTATTAACAGGGAAGAAGGAAATATTGAAGAGGCTATAAAAAACATTGAAGAATCTATAAATCTTGATGAAGAAAACGCCTCACATTCAAATGATTTGGGACTTACCTATCAAATCAAGGGTGATCTTGAAAATGCCATAAAATATTTCAGAAAAGCCGGCAATATAGATACTTACAACCCAGAATACAAGCATAACCTCGGTCTTGCCTTGTTTGAAATGAAAAGATATCAGGAAGCTGTGCTTGAATTAAAAAGAGTAATAAGAATTACTCCTAATAATGGCGATGTTTACCATAATCTCGGACAAATTTTTGAAAAAACCAAAGATTATCAGGATGCAATCAAGGCATACGAGGAATTTCTTAAAATAAAAGGTCCTCATTGGGAAAATAAAGATCAAATTGAATCAAAAATTAAATATCTTCAAGATTCTCTAAAAATTAAAAAAGCCAAATTTGCAGAAATTTCGGAAGATCAAAAAGTAATGAACAAAATTAAAAAAATCTTTAAATAAAAATTTCTAAATTTCATTTTTTAAAAATCTGTCTATCCAATTAAATAAAGTCGTTAGTTCATATGGTTTGGGAATATAAAGATCTGCGCCCGAATCAAGAATTTTTTCCTTGTTTCTGTTTACTGTAGAAACAATAACTTTTATATTTGTATACTTTTGTTTAATAACTTTGCATATCTCTAGCTCTTTGTCAGAATTTTCTTGCGGGATATCAAGCACAACCAGATTTATTTTATTTTTTTCTATATTCTTAATAATTTCACCAATATTATTTACTGTTTCTACCTTATAACCCTGCATTTCAAGAGTTGTAGAAAGAAGATAAGCAAGAGCCGCATCTTTTTCTACTATTAAAATTTTGTTTTGGACTTGTTTAACTACATCTCCTCCGGAAAGTTTGGGTCTATCATTTACCCAACAAGAACCGGATTTAAATTTTGCAAGCCTTTGAACACTTTTGCTTAAGTTTAAAGCCTCTTGATAATTACTAAAACTATTATAACGATTTGAAGCTATCCCTATACTTACAGAAACGAACGGCATTCTTCTTCCAATTTTATCGTCCCCTGTTAAAAGCAAATAACCTCTTTCTGCATCTTCGTTTGAATAAAATTTTGGAGCTACGCCGTCAAAGGAATAACTTAAAAACATGGCTATTTTTTCAGCTTTTTCAGGTGTTGTAAGAATTATAAATCCGTTTTCACTTATCTGTCCTAAAAAATCATTTTCGTTAATCGAAGTTTTAACAATTGCAATAAACGTCTGAATAAGTTTTTCAGCCGCTATGTAACCATAAATTTCTTTATACGAAATGTAATTATCTACATCAATATTCATTACTGTCATAAATTTGGTGGTTTTTAACTCAAGATTCCTTTTTATTACCTTGTAGACAGTACTTGCAACAGGTAATTTTGTTACAGTGTCTGATAATGCTTCTATATTCCGTCTTAAATGCGCAAAAAGCCTTAATGAAAGTTCTTCATTGTTTACATTCATTCCATGAAAATCATCTGCGCCTGCTTTTATTACCTCAAGTTTTTTCTCTAAAGACTGCTCCTCAGACAAAACAACAAGAGTAGACCTATATAAACTTTTTTGATTTCTTATTTCAGTACAAATCTCTGTTATATTTTCATTAAAATTATCATAAGCAAGAATCAAATCCGGTTCATATTTTTCAATTATTTCTCCGGCTTTTTCCAAATCATCCGCAGTAATAACTTGAATATTAGAATCCTGCTCAACTATATTATGATAGTGAGAAGATTCTAACTTCCGTGAATCAAGTATTAAGATAATTAGCTCAGATAACATTTTTTATTTATATCCTTAAAATTTTCTTTGAGTCGGTTTTTCATAAGTTGCAACAGGAAGCATTAAACTAAAAGTTGAACCTTCATTATTGCTTGTTACGCTTATTTTTCCTCCCATATTTTCCACAAGAGATTTTGTAATATATAACCCGAGACCTGTTCCTTCTACCTGTCTTGTTAAAGGATTATCAATCCTTGAAAATTTTGTAAAAATCTTTGAAATATGTTCTTCGGAAATCCCCACACCCTGATCCTTTACGTTTATTTCCATGAAATCAGCATTTTCGCCGACAAATTTAGCTTCTATTAAAACTTTTGTGCCTGCATTTGAATATTTTATCGCATTATCAACAAGATTTGTTATTATTTGCTCAAATTTATCTGAATCTGCCCACACAGGCGGCAGATTTGGCATTATTTTAACCTCAATTTGATGTTCCTTAGCTTTTAGCTGGATACTATAAACAATATTTTCAAAAAATTTAGGAAGTTCAATTGCTTTGTAAATCAACTTATCCTTCTTTGATTCAAGCTTTGAAACAGTAAGAAGGTCTTCTACAAGACGTGTAAGTCTATCAACCTGACTTTTTATTATACCTAAAAATCTTTTTTGTTGATCATCACTTAATCTATCGCCGGAACCGAGAAGCGTATCCGCAAATCCCTTTATACTTGTGAGTGGTGTCCTTAATTCATGACTTACAGTGCTTACAAAATCAATATGAGCCCTGTTTAAAAATGCTACATCCGCCAGCGGAATTATTAAATAAATAACTTTATCATCTTTTATTATTGAAAAATTTATTCTTACACAGGTTAATCTATCATCTTTGTCTATTAATTCACCGATATAATATGATTTAGATTTATAATCGTCCAGCAAACTTACTTCCTGTGAACAATTATCACAGCCTGTTTTTGTACTTTTTATAAAAGCGGAAATATTTTTACTCAATAAATCTTCTTTCGAAAATCCTGTCAATCTTTCAAAATTTTTATTAACATCAATAATATTTCGGTCGGAATCACAAACTGCCATTCCTTCCGGAAGGTTGTCCATTATATTTTTATAAAATTCTTTATCTAAACTCATATGCTATAAATTATCTCCCATTACAACATTATAATACTCATGCTGAAATTAACGGAAAACTATACAATTATTTAATATTTTCAATGCTATTCTCCTATTTTTTTCTTTTATTCCTTTTAGGGTGTCGTCTTTCCTGATTTATTCTTTACAAAAAGAGTGTCTTCCTGATTTATATTTTTTTGAACTTTTTCTTCAATTTTTTGTTCTAAAAATTCAGGATATTCCGCGACAATTTTTTGATGAATATTTGCCACTCTTATGCTGCCTTTAGGATGGGTTCTGACAAAATTCAAACGTGTACCGTCTGACATCGTTTTTTGATAGATTGATTCCATATAAAGCGGGTTATATCCTGCTTTTA
>MFRJ01000124.1:20100-29919 GCA_001784535.1 Candidatus Melainabacteria bacterium GWA2_34_9 | reverse complement strand
ATCAGCATCCAATTCATATTTTTGTTCAGTATGGTCAGTCAATCCTCCTGTTAAAAACTTTCCGAAATGTGTAAAAAACGGGTATTGTACTCCCACACATGCCATCGCCACATCTCCAACAAAACATGGCGACATTATTAATGTATTTATAAGTATATTTTTTGCCTTATGTTTAGTTCCATGCCTGTTAATTATGTGAATAATTTCATGCGATAAAATTGCAGCAAGTTCATCATCATTTTCTATAATTCTTAAAAGAGGTCTTTCTATGGTTACAACGCCATAAAATTCATTTGCGTTTGCATTAACCTGTGATTTTTTTGTAGTTGTTGCAGGAATCCTAAAAGTTATAAGTTCCTGTACTTCGTTTGCCTTTAAAATTCTTTGACCAACGGTATTTACTTTTCTTTCATAAGAATTTTTTCGCCAGAGAGCATCCTTTTCTCCTTCTGCAAAGGATTTTAAAGGAACTGATAAAAGAAAAACAGTTATTATATAAATTAAAAACGATTTTTTGATTTTCATACACATTTTACATATAAACATAAAGCATACTTATTATTATATTTTATAAAGTGTAAATGTAAAATTTTTATATAAATCAGCGAGATATTTCTACAAACAAAAAGATATAAGCATGGAGGTGCTTATATCTTTTTTCATACCGAAGTTGTAGCTGGTCGGTTTTTTTGAACTTTTTTAAATTTTCAATATATTAAAAATTTTTCTTTATATAAATAATATATCTTATTTGAAAATAAAAAGAATCACGAATATTGGTTATTTTTTAATCACCCTACAAATATCACCAGGGCTAACACTTTTTATTTGAACAAGGTTTTGAACCACTCCCGTTTCGCCTTCAAAACTTATTTTCTACAATCTCGCAAATTATGTGCAGAATTGAGATATGGGCATTTTGAATTATAGGAGTATTATTACTTGGGACTTTTATTGTTATATCAGAAACTTCTGCCAGTTTGCCACCGCCTTCTCCCGTAAAAGAAATCACTTTCATTCCTTTTTCTTTTGCTAATTTAGCTGCTTCAAGGGCATTTACCGAATTTCCGCTGGTAGAAATGGCAATAAAAACATCTCCTTTTTGCCCTAATCCTTCTACCTGTCTTGAAAAAGTCATTTCATAGCCAAAATCATTTCCGATAGCTGTAATAATTGAAGTATTTGTATTTAAAGCTATTGCAGGAAGAGCAGGACGATCAATTTTATAAAACTTCCCTATGAATTCTGCTGCTATATGCTGTGCATCTGCTGCACTTCCGCCGTTTCCACAAATTAACAGCTTATTTCCTGATTTAAAGGTTTCTGTAAGAGTTTTTGCAACTTCATTTATCAATTCAGTTTGTTCTTTTTTTATTTTTGACAAAACTTCCAGAATTTCATCCAGTCGCTTGTTTATGGTGTTTATATCCGTATTCATTATTTTTCTCCATTATCATAAAGGTTATTTATTATTTTATATCAAATAAAAATGTTCGTTTTCTTTTCAACAAACATTAAAATAAGATTTTTGGTACAATTGATAACTAGAACAAGATTTAAAAAAGAACAGAGGTTTAATATAAATGCATAAAAAGATTGCTATTGGCTTATTGGGGCTTGGAACTGTCGGCAGCGGCGTTGTTAAGGTTTTAAGCAAATTTGACAATATTGAAATAAAAAAAATCGCAGTAAAAAACCTTACTAAAACAAGAAATATTAAAAATTTAAATATTGAAATTCTCACAGACAACCCTGATACCATTATAAACGACCCTGAAATTAAAATCATTGTGGAAGTCATGGGAGGAATTAACCCTGCCTTAGAACTTATTACAAAGTCCATTCAGAACGGAAAACATATAATTACTGCTAACAAAGAACTTATTGCAAAACATGGGAAAGTTCTTTTTGAACTTGCTAAAAAACATAATGTCGTAATTCTTTACGAGGCTGCTGTTGCAGGCGGAATTCCTATTGTAATGCCTATTGTACAGTCTCTTGCAGGCAACAAAATCTCGAAAATAGCAGGAATTTTAAACGGTACTACAAATTATATTCTTACAAAAATGAAAGAAGAAGGAAGCGATTTTGAGCAAGTTTTAAAGGAAGCTCAGGATTTAGGATATGCGGAAGCTGATCCTACAGGAGATGTTCAGGGCTACGATGCGGCTTATAAAATAGCTATTCTTTCTTCTATTGCTTTTAACAAACGAATTAATATAAATGAAATCTACAAAGAAGGCATAAATAATATCAGCGCTGAAGATATTAAGCATGCAAACGAGTTCGGGTACAGAATAAAGCTTATCGCAATGGCTCAGGACTGTGGTGAAACCCTAGATGTAAGAGTTCATCCTATGCTTGTCCCTAAAAAACACCCGCTTGCAAGTATTAACGGTGTTCTTAATGCTATCGTTGTTGAAGGTGATGCAGTTGGACGGGTTATGTTTTCAGGACCGGGCGCGGGAGAATTCCCTACAGCAAGTTCTGTTGCAGGAGATGTGCTTTCTATAGCCGGTGAAATCGAAAAAACAGGCTATCCTCTCCCTATAATGCGCTGCAAACACGATGATACCAACGCTAAAATTCTTGATATTAATGAAACAAAAAACAAATATTACATAAACGTGCAAACTGAAAATTCTCCGGGCGTTATTGGCGACCTCGGAACAATTTGTGGAAAATACGGCATTAACCTCCACGGTATTATTCAACAAGGAGTTATTAAGGGAGAAAATCCAAGCATAGTACTTCTTACCGAAATGTCTTACGAAAAAGATGTTCAGGCTGCCGTAAAAGAAATATCTAAAAGACCGACAATCTTAGCTATAAAAAATTTAATCAGAGTTATGTAATTAGAGGAAAACAATAATGAATACAAAAAGCACCCCATACACAGGATTAATAAATAAATATGGTGAATTTTTACCAGTAAGCGAAAAAACACCTGTTGTTACCATAAATGAAGGTAATACACCTCTTATTAAAGCTGATAATCTGGCAAAAAAAATAGGACTAAAAGCTGATTTATACCTGAAATACGAAGGAGCAAACCCTACAGGAAGCTTTAAAGACAGGGGAATGACAATGGCTGTTTCAAAAGCTGTTGAAGAAGGAAGCAATGCCATAATATGCGCAAGCACAGGAAACACAAGCGCTGCCGCAGCTGCTTACGGTGCGAAAGCAGGGTTAAAAACTTATGTATTGATTCCTGACGGATATATTGCTTTAGGAAAACTTTCTCAGGCGATGATGTACGGCGCAGAAGTAATTGCTATCGACGGAAACTTTGATGAGGCTCTTGAAGTTGTAATAGAATTGTCGGAAAAATATCCTATAACTCTTGTAAATTCAGTCAATCCTTACAGAATAGAAGGTCAAAAAACCGCGGCATTTGAAGTTTGCGACGTTCTGGGAAAAGCTCCTGATTATCTCTGCATCCCTGTAGGAAATGCAGGAAATATTACGGCTTATTGGAAAGGGTTTAAAGAATATTTCGACAAAGGATTATCTCCTAACAAGCCAAAGATGTACGGATTTGAAGCAGAAGGCGCGGCTGCAATTGTCAGAGGAGAAAGAATCCTTAAGCCTGAAACCATCGCAACTGCTATAAGAATCGGAAATCCTGCAAGCTGGGATTATGCAGTTGCTGCAAGAGATGAATCAGGTGGTTTGATTGATTCTGTTACCGATGAAGAAATTATTCATGCTTATAAACTTATGGCTTCAACAGAAGGAGTGTTGGCAGAGCCTGCAAGTGCGGCTTCTGTGGCAGGTTTAATCAAGGCAAACAAGCTCGGCAAAATCGAAGAGAATTCAACTATTGTTTGCGTGCTTACAGGAAATGGCTTGAAAGACCCTGATTCCGCCATAAAATATTCCGGCTGCGAAGTCAAAAAGACTTCTTCCAAAATCGAGGATATAGTCAAAGTTTTGGGTATTTAATCCATAATTTTCTTTTCTTTTAAAATTGACTTGATTTTAGTCACATCAGTATGTAAATTTTCTAAAATCGAGAATAAATCTTTAACAGATTCTTCAAAATCGAATCCAACAGCTTTAATGGCATTGATTTCCCGAATTTTTTTCATGGCAAATATTCCTTAATAAATTTTAGATTATCAAATTCAATTGATATTATTGTAATCTTTTTGCTGGGTCTTGTCCAGTAAAATTTTGCGGTAATATCCAGTAAAGTTATTTTATGGATATTGAAACTTTTTATGAAAAAATAGGCAAAAATATAAAGAAAATCCGTGAACAACGGCATTTAACGCAGGAAGCATTGGCTGAAAAATCCGGTATTAGTCAGGATTTTTTAGGCAAAATTGAAGTTTGCATAAATCGCCCGGGGTTGAAAACAATATTTAAACTATCGAAGGCTCTTGAGGTTGAACCTTCTGAATTATTGAAGTTTGACAATTAACTTGAGTCACCAATTAATTTCGAAAAAAATAGCGCCTATTGTCATTCCGAACTTGTTTCGGAATCTATTCGACAAAGAATTATTGCTTAAATCCTCCAAACAGACAGACCCTGAATCAAGTTCAGGGTGACTTTCACCACTGGACAGATTTCTTCGGATAGGCGATAAACGTTATCAAAATGACAATAATTGCTATGGCTAGTTTTTAGTCTTTTCCTCTGCGGGTTTTTTATTTATATTTTTGTTGAGACCATCAATAAATCCCTGCATATTGTCTGTGGTTTTTTGAATAGAATTGTTTATCTCAGAAACATATTCAAGCTCGCGGTTTTTAACCTTACTTACTTTTTGATTAAAATTCTTGACGTTGGAATTAAAATTATTCAAATTACCTGTCACTTCCGAAACTTTTTTGCTTGCTGTATCTGTTGTAGCAGAAAGATTTTCAACTGTTGTCTGAATAGTATTCATATTATTTTTTAATTTCTGGTCTTTTGAAAGCTTATTAAACGACTTATAGGCAGAATCCAGATTTTTATTCTGCTCATTCATAAATTGTTTAATTTCTTTAGTGTTTTTAGATATATCCGAACCTGATTCTTTTATATTTTTAAGCGCACCATCCATGGACTGATTTGATTCTTTCATATATTCAGAAGTGGTTTGCAGATTTTTTTTAGTGGAATCAATACTATTTTTACTCAAAAACGTAAGCATTCCCCTGCAAAACTCAAGCAGATTTTCAAAAATAGTTGTTTGTACCTGCATAAGGGAACTTATTCTTATAGGTTCTTGAGAATAAATTATTTTATTATTCGTTAAAAATTTTCTTTTTTGAGGCATAATTTCAAGAGATCTTGAACCTGCCAACCCTGTAAACTGAATACTGGCAATTGAACCATCAGGAATTATTGTATTTTTTTTAGCAATTCTAAATGTTACATAAATTTCAGACTCATAAAGCTCAAGTTTAACAATATTACCAACCTGTTTTCCCATCAGCCTGACCGGAGAACCTACACTTAGCCCGTCAACATCTTTAAAAGTTACGGTATAAGTGGGATGCGCATAAATATGCTCTCTAAATTTGTCTATCCCCACAAAGAGTAATAAACTAAACAGCAAGATACCTATAGTAATTTCCAATAGTAAAAGCATCAATTTTCTCATAAGATAATAATATCAGTTTATTGTCCGATTGTCATTGTTATAGATTCTCATCCTCACGTCAGCTTTGCAGGCTTTTTCAGAACAAAAGAGAAGATTTTATATTATGAGTGGAAAAAACAAATTTGGACTTAATATACTTAACTCAAGACTTGACGAACATGTGCCATGGAAAATATCAGATGTAATTTTCGCTTATGTTCTTGTTTTTGTAGTTTCTTTGATTTTTATCGGGATTTTTCTATATGCAAGCCTCGATATCAATATTGGTCTTTTTACTGCTCTTTTACAGATAGCTGTTTCATTTGCTACGCTAGGCATTGTCTATTCTGTCGTTACAATAAAATATCAGATTCCTTTTAAAGATGCTTTCGGGATATATTTTCACAAAACTCCTTATTTCTTCAAACAGGGGGTTCTGGCAGCTATAGCAATTGTTTTGTGTACAACTGCAATAAGTTTTATTTTTTCTCATTTTGGCGAGGTTTCTAAACAAAGTCCTTATTCAGCAATGCCTGAAGATAAAATCAGGGCAATAATTTTCCTTGCTATTTTTATTGCACCAATAATTGAAGAAATATTTTTCAGGGGATTTATGCAGCCTGCGCTTGTAAAAACCTTGGGCGCGTTTCCAGGTATTGTAATAACTGCATTAATTTTTGGAGTTTCTCACTCTCAATATCTTGACTACAATGCTGCTCTTGTTGCTGTTACAACAATAGGTTTAATTCTTGGCGTAACAAAGTATTATACAGGCTCTGTAATTCCTGGAATTTTTGCGCATTTGTTTAATAATTTGCTTGCTGCAATAAGCCTTTTGTCGATTAATTAAGCAGGAGTGATATAAAATTTAGCACTTGCGGGGGATGATGTTTATTTAAACAAATGATATATTAATTATGTAAGCAAAACAAATCCAACCTTAAAAAGGTATATTATATAGAAAATCCCGATACCAACTTTGAAAGCCGAATGTGCGACTAAAGGTATCGGGATTTTCATTTGTTTATTTATTTATTCGCCGCCGGTATCTTCTTCAGATCCGGTATCAAGTTTTACACCGAGCTTGCGAAGTTCTTCTGCCGCTTTTGCTACATAAGGCGAATCAGGAAATTTATCCATTACTGTTCTATAATATTCAATCGCATCATCCTTAAATTCTCTTTCCTTAAGAATAAAAGCGATTTTATAAACTAGATCTGCAAATGCAGGATCAGGAGATTCTCCCTGAATTTCTGCATCCACTTTCATTTTTGCTTCAAAAAGAGCATCGTTATCTGACGGAGCAAATAATGAAACTGAATAAACTTTTTTAACCAACCTGTTTATAGAAACTGTAAGTTTATCAAGATCTTCCGGAGCCATGGCGTTTTTCTTTGATTTTTTTACTGCAATCGCTTGTGGTGAAATAAAAATAACAGATACCACAAGGATTATAAGAATTAAAATTGTAGATTTTATAAATGATCTCAAAATATTTTCCCCAAGATAAAATTTTTTATTACTGTATGGTATATAATCAGATTACACTAAAATGAAAGGTTTTTTCTTCACTTAAAAATATGATTTATGGAAAATATTTATAATAAAAAAATGAACGATTTATCCTTAAAGGAAAAAATATCCCAGATGTTTATTCTGGGTTTCTCTGGAACCTGTTTAAATTCTGAGAATAAAAATATTCAAAATTTATCAAAAAATGGACTCGGAGGAGTTATATTATTTGCTGAAAATATTCATTCCTATAATCAAATTCAGGATTTATCAAAAGAATTACAAGATATATCTAAAATACCGCTTTTTATAAGTATTGATCAGGAAGGCGGGCTTGTTGAAAGGACTATCAATATAGAAAACAAAGTTGATTATCTTACAGCAATGGCACTTGCATCAACTAAAAATCCTGAACTTATTAAAAACCACACACAAATTATGGCGGAAGAATTAAAATTTATGGGTGTAAATATGGATTTTGCGCCTGTTCTTGATGTTAATACCAATATAAACAACCCTATTATCGGGGTGAGAAGTTTTGGCTGCAACGCTGAAGATGTTATTAAATATTCAGAGCCGGCTTATAAAACTTTTATTGAAAATAATATCATTCCTGTGGGAAAACATTTTCCGGGTCATGGCGAAACTTCTGTGGATTCACATCTTGACATGCCTGTTGTGGATTTATCTTTTGAAGATCTTGAAAATACTCATGTAAAGCCTTTTAAAAAGGCTATTAATAATGGATTAGATGCCATGATGATAGCACATGTTTTTTATAAAGCTTTTGATAATGAAAACAATCCTGCTTCGCTTTCCTCTAAAATAATTACAGGTTATTTAAAAGAAAAATTAAATTACAAAGGGCTTATAATCTCCGATGATATGGTAATGGGAGGAATAAGCAAGCATTATAATTACCTGGATGCCTGCATAAAAGGTATTAGGGCAGGTATAGATTTGTTTATATTCAGAAATTCCGGTAATGAAATACTTACACTTATTGAGGAACTTGTAAAAGCTGCTGAAAATGATTTGATTTCTATGGAAAGAATTGATGAATCTGTCGAAAAAATACTTTTTATCAAAGAAAAATATGGGATTTTGTCAGATAAATTGCCCTGTCATCCAGTTGGACATTCTAACAATGACAGTTGGAATTCGGAAATATTTCAGGATAAAATTGACAAAATAGCGCTGGAATCAATAAAAACTGAGAAAAAAGGAAACTTAATTCCTCTAAATAAAGACAAAAATTTCTTGATTTTATCTCCTGACAAATCAAAAATATTTAATCTGGCGAAAGATTCATCAAAAATTTCTGATTTCCTTAAAGAAATCAAACATAAAGAACTTATTTATTCACTTAATCCTGAAAATGAAGAAATTGAAAATATTTTAAACAAGATAAAAGATTTTGATGCTGTAATTTTTATTGAATATAATTCTGTTTTTTTCAAAAAACAGTTTGAATTAATAAAAAAAATAAAAACACCCGTAATTTTAATAAATACGGGTATTCCATGTGTTTTAGATAACTCCATTAAGATTGACTCTCTAATCAAAAGCTATTGTCTTAGAAAGCCAACCATAAAGGCTTTAGCGCAAATTATTAAAGAAAATTAAGCAACTGTTGCTGGCTTTCTTCCTCTTCTCGAAAGTTTTTCTTTATTTTGTTGCTGCATTTCATGAGTTATATTAATATTTTTAGCAATTTCATCAATAAATGCTTTTTGATCTTCAGCTTTAACTTTTTGCTGTTTTAAAAGTTCAAAAATAATTTTAATTCCGATTATATTTATGCCCAATTCTCTTGACATATACTGAATAAATTTACCTTTTTCAATGTCATTAAATGAATAAAGTCTGCGATTTTTAGGTGATCTTTCAGGAACAAGGATTTTTTCTTCATTATAAATTCTCAAAGTTCTCTGATGAACTTGAAGAAGATCAGCTATTACACTAATAGGAAACATAGGTTTATCTGAATCAAAACCTTTCTCCATTTTTGACATAAGTACTTCAGTTGCCATTTTTTTCCTTTCCAATCACAATTTATTTAAAAATAGTATTTCCAAAATATATATTCGATTTTTTACTCACAAATTGAATATAACATTTTATATTTTCTAAAAATTTTCTAAAATATTTCTCAAATGTAAAACTTTTTGTCATGCTGAAAACAGGTGAACTGACAAAATTTAACGAATTAAATTTGTTATCATGTTTTTCTTTACTACCTTACCGACAAAATTTTATTCCGGCAAATGTAGGATAAAAGCACTTCCTTTGCCAAAAACGCTTTCTACTGTTATATATCCGCCATGTATTTCACCGATAAGCTTCGATATGCTAAGCCCTAGCCCTATTCCGCCTGTTTCTCGACTTCTTGACTTATCTATACGATAAAACCGTTCAAAAATATTTGGAAGATGTTCTTTTTTTATTCCACAACCATTGTCTTCAATGCTTATTAATATTTCTTTGTCATTTTTTATTGTTTTTAAACTGATTATTGAATGTTCTTCACTAGAATTTACTGCATTTGTTATTAAATTAATTATTAATTGCTGTAAAAGTATTGTATTTGCTCTTTTTATAACAAGATTTTTTATATTTTTTTCAATTTTAATATTTTTCAATTTAATTTTTTCATAACAAAGTTGAATAGAATTTTCGATTAAATCTACAACTTTTATTTCTTCAAAAGCTAATGTTTTATTATCCAGTTT
>MFRJ01000124.1:16769-20018 GCA_001784535.1 Candidatus Melainabacteria bacterium GWA2_34_9 | reverse complement strand
CTGTTTGTTGTTTCACAATCAGGCTTTTCAAGATTCAATAATGCGCCGGAGTATCCGTTTATAACAGAAAGAGGAGTTTTTAACTCATGAGAAACATTTGATATAAATTCTGACTGATTATAAAGATTAGATTCCTTGATTGCTATTGAAATATAGTCAGCAATCCTTGATAAGAAACTAACATCTTCCTGCTTCCAGTTCTTTTTTTTCTTATCCTGAATAATAATTGCACCTTGTTCGTTTTCATTAATATAAATTGGAACCATCATAAGCGCCTTTATTTTCATTAACGCAAGATCTTTCAAAAAATATTTAGGATTATTTGCTTCTTCAATATTATTAATTATTAAATTTTTATTTTTAATAATTTTTTCATAAAAATATTCTTTGCTTTTTAAAGATAATTTACCTTCATTTTTATTAGTATTCTTTTTGCAACATTCTTTTAAAATATTTAAATCTATTCTTTCAATGTCAAGTTTTGAGATCATTATTCTGTTAACATCATAAAAATTTGTTAAAAGACTGCAAATTATCAAGAAAATTTCATCAATTTTAAGATTACTTTTAATAACTGCCATTATTTCAGCCAGCATTTTTTCTTTTTCAGCTGTTTCCTGGACTTTTTTATAAAGTTTTGCCTGGTTAATAATAATTCCTGATTGAGTAGCTATAGTGTGCAATGTATCAATTTCGTTCTGGCTAAATTTTTTATAATCTTTAACATAATGCAAAACTAACGTTCCTAATGCAGTTTCACCATATGTTATTGGTAAACCTATAAAAGATTTTATAGAAAGATCCTTGAGCAATGTTTTTGTTGTTTCAGGAAAATTTACTTCAGCAGTATTTTCTACTTTTAAAATTTGTTTTTGATAAACGTTGATTTTTGTTAATGCTGATAATTCTTCTTTTGTATTTTCCCTGGAATATGCAGGTTTTATAGTTTTATCTGAATTATATTCCTTGTATTCTTCCTGAGGAAACATATCATTATTATCAGGATCATATTCTGCAAAAAAACATCTATCTGCCTCAAAAAGCTTTCCTATCTCTGTAACAATCGATTTAAACACCTCTTTTATATTCATTGAACTAATAGAAGACAACAAAGACAATATTGTTTCCCTGATTAATGTTTCTCTTTTAGCTGTTTCTTGAACTGTTTTATAAAGTTTTGCCTGATGAATAGCAATACCTACCTGATTAATAATACTTCTAAGAAATTCTAATTCTTGTTCGGTTATCCTGTATTCTCTTTGTGTAAATTCAATACAAAAATATCCCATAATTTCATTTAAGTATAATATTGGTATATTATAACTTGATTGAACACTCGCATCTCTAAAAAGACTAACAAAAGCAGGGTTCTTAGGATTTTGTTGCAAGTATTCATCTAAATTATAGATATTAAATTCCTGTTTTTCTATCAATGGTTGTATATATTCGCATATTTCAGGATTTGACCAGTCATAGCCTATAAAACTCTTTTCTTTCGGGCTAGATAAATATTCTGAATATTTGTCTGCAGAATCATACATGTTTTTTTGCGAATTAAATTCCGAAAACAAAACCCTGTCTGCATTAAAAAACTGACCAATAATATTAACAAACAAATTTTTTATTTCATTAATATCTAAAGTATTTCTTATTGTTTCAACTGTTTTTCTAAGCAAGCTTTCTCTTTCCGCCTGCTTTTTAAACTCTGTATAGGATTCTGCCTGTTTAATTGCAATATATATCTGATCAGAAACAACTTCCAGGAGTTTTATTTCTTCTTGAGTCCACTTATCAAAGCTTCTAGTCTTTGATAAAAACAGACCACCCCATTTATCATCACCTTTTTCAATAGAAATTCCAAGCATCGTTTTTGCTTCAAGCTTTCTATAACTTGAATTTAAAGGCTCGGGAAGATTTGCTTCAGGAATATTTTCAATATAATGGCTTTTATTGCCTCGCTTATGAAGCATCTCTACCCAAAACAAACTAATTCCTCTGTCCACATTGATTGCTTTGTGTGTTTTTACAGTTTCACAAGCTGTATATTCTCTTTTTAAAGACCATTTTGTAAAATCTTTCGCATCATTGCATTGAATAATTGAAGCTCTGTCTGCATTAAAAGCTTTTCCTACTTCATCACATATTATAGTGAACATTTCATCAAGGTCTATAGTTCTTCTTACAGTTGTAATTATATTCCCCAGAAGTTTTTCTATTTCCATTTTTTTTTCTAACAAATAATAAAGATTACACTGATTTATTGCTATGCCAAGATGATCGGCTACAGTTCTTACAAAATCAATATCTTCTTCATTAAAAGCATAAGCTTTATCGTATTGAAGAACCAAAGCTCCCAAAAAATTGTTATTATAGTTAACAGGAACTGAAAAACCTGATTTAACATTGTAATTCATTAATCCTTGAAACATTTCCGAATTTTCATCAAAATTATTTTCTTTTAAATATTTTTCGACATCATAAATAAAAGTTTCTCTGTGGGTTGTTTCTTCTATTAATTTATTTTTTTTTATAAAACCTTTAAAAAATTTTACTTCGGATGAACATAAATATTGATTTTTAGGCACAGGATCTCCGTTTTTATCAAGATGATGCTCTCCCAGAAAACATCTCATAGCATTTAATGCCTGACCAATGCTTGTTATTATATAATTTTTTATTTCATTAATATCTTTTGTATCAGAGATTTTTTTAATTATTTTTCTTATAAGTATTTCTCTGTCAGATATTTTTATATTTTTATCTAAATTGCCCTGCAACTTTCTGAATCCTGTTCCTTTGCAATTTTAAAACTATATCCGATGCCATAAATAGATTCAACATTATTACCGTATGAGCCTATTTTTTTCCTTATCCTATTAATTAAAATATCTATAGCTCTATCACTACGGTTATCTTCACCTTCATAAAGCTCTCTGAATAATTGCTGTCTGGTAAAAACTTTATTTTGATTTTTTGTTAAAAAATGCAAAAGTTTAAATTCAAGAGGGGTTAAATCAATAATTTTATTTTTAATAGATACTTCAAACCTTGAAAAATCAATTATTAATTTACCGATTTCAATAACTCCGCTATTTTTATTACTACAAGAACAACCTTTGCATGATTTGGCTATTGTCGCTTTTATTCTTGCTATAAGGATTTTTTCATTAAACGGCTTGGTTATATAATCAGAACACCCGAAATTAAATCCCATAATAACATCATACTCATCATTTCTTGAAGTAAGCA
>MFRJ01000124.1:0-16702 GCA_001784535.1 Candidatus Melainabacteria bacterium GWA2_34_9 | reverse complement strand
CTTTAAATCCTTCTTTTGTAAGGATAAAAGCCAATAAATCCAGCATATCCGTTTCATCTTCCACTACAAAAATTGATTTATTCAAAATTATACCTTGTAATCATCTGTACGCTAATAAAATAAGATTTTAGTTTAATATATTATACTAAAAATATACTATTCATTCTATAAAAAATATCGACAATATAACAAAAATTTAATATAAATTATTTTTTTATATTATTTTTCACTACTATTTATATATAGCTTTATAAAACTAAACTTTTAAAGTTCCGGTACTAAAATAATTCCAAAACTGTCCGAAAAAGCTTCAGGCTTAAAAGTTATGTTTTTGCCATAATTTAAATAACTTTTACCGAAAATCGGATCTTTCCAGCTTTCTATATTTTCAAAAGGCAGATTTGAAATATCCAAATTAAAATTTTCTTTCAAATTCTGTTTAACAACTACCACAATTGCGCAGTCAGATTCACTTTTATATCTTGCATAGGAATAAACTTTATCATGGTTGTGGATTTTGAGAGTTAAAAATGGTGAATTTATAAGGCAGTCATAACTTTTTCTAAGGTCGATAAGATTTTTATAAAGATTAAAAATTTCGGCTTCTTCTTTATGATTAAGCAAATCCTCATAAATATCCCACTTCATCGCAGCTCTGTTTGCAGGGTCAACCCCTCCTTGCATGCCAATTTCATCACCGTAATAAATAACAGGCATCCCTGGGAGCGTAAACTGCAGCATAAGAACGGCTTTTAATTTTCTGTCATCTTTCAGTATTGTTCTTGGTCTTCTGGTATCGTGAGAAGAAAAAACATTAAACTGAACCTGATTTGTTCCCCATGAAACCCCTGACAGGTTTTCATGCAGATTTTTATCAAGTTCCTCGGCAGAAATTCCCCCATGCAGGCAAACGCTGTCAGCGCCTTTGTTTAAAATTTCACCTGAAAAAAAGTTTAAAATATTTTCTCTCACAGGATAATTCATCAAAGCATCGTATCTTAAAGGCTTTCCAGCATCATCCGCACATACAAAACTTGGATTTATACCATCAAGCGTCCACATTTCTCCAACTATATAAAGCTCATCAGGATTTCTTCCCGATAAAGCCATTTCTTTTTGCATTTCCTGCCTGAATTCCTGCCAGAAACTATGAGCATCTTCCAACAAATCCGGCACATCAAGCCTGAACCCGTCAATTCCGAGCCTGATTAATTTTTTTGCAGCATCAAAAAGATGTTTTTTAACCGCTGGGTTTTTCGTGTTTAATTCAGGAATTTCAAACAAATTTGCCCACGCTTTATAAGAAGGGTGACTGGATAGAGGGGTTAATTTATAATGAGGTTGATGATTCAAGATTTCTTCAACTGTCGAATTTTTAAATTTCTCCGGTTCAACAATCGGAAACTTGTATTTTTCGTACCATACCGAGATAAAACTTTTTTTATTCGGGTCAAAATCTTCTTTTCTCGGATCGTTTTCAAGGTCAATATTTTGAGGTTTATCTCCAACATAATTTTCAAGTACCGGAATCTCTATTTTTTCACTGTGGTGGGTTAATTTTCTGTACCAGTGATAATATTTTGAATCTTTGCCATTCTTTAAAACATCCAAAAACGCGTAATGATTTAAACCCGTATGATTATAGACCAAATCAATAATGATTCTTGCGTTTTCTTTATGAAGAGTATCTATTAATTCTTTTAAGTCCTCCTCATCCCCGAATTGCGGGTCTATAACTTCAAAATCTTCAGGCCAATATTTGTGATTTGACGCCAGAGATTTATGAATCGGGTTAAGATAAAAAGCTTTGTTTTTTAGCGTGCCGAAAAGATTTTTAAAGTAACCGATTTTTTCCGTTATTCCTCGTAAATCCCCGCCAAAATTATTGAAATAATCAGGCGGAGCATCCCAGCTGATTAAATTCGGGATATTTCTTGATAAATCGCCTCTGTTAAACCGATCTACCATAATCTGATACCATACAGCTTTTTTTGCCCATTCGGGAGTAGAAACCGTTGAATAAGTAAAAAGACCCATTGTCGGACAAACAATATTCCTGTTTATAAGAAATTTATAAAAATGCTTTCCTTCAGGAACATCAAACAACCCGACCCATCTGCCGGTTTTATCTTCAGTAAGTTTAAACTCCGCAAGTTTCTTTTCATCTTTACCCCATTTATTAAATTCCCCTATTATGTGAACACTCTGAACATAAACAGGATCAACGCTATATTGTTTCGGATGAAAATAAAATAATTCTTTCAAAATTCCCCTTTAATTTTTTTGTAGTATTAAAATTTTAAAACAAAAGTTGGTTTAAAAAACTATGTAAAGTTTTATAAACCAAAACCAATTTTTCCACTTTACTCAAGTTGTATCTTTTATTTATAATATATAAAGTAATATATAAGATATAAATATACTTTTTAATATTTAAAAGGAATTTACTCATGATACAAGACTGGCAATTAAAGGATCAAGAACTCAAAAAAGCTGAAAACCTTTTAATAGAAGTTAAAGGAATGATTAGAGAAACAGAAAAAGAACGAACCTTGATAAAAGCTCTAAAGTTAATGTTATTAAATTCAAAAAAAGAAAAGTTAGAATTTAAAATTAAAGATTTAAAACAAAAATAATAACCGGTTTAATTTGTAATTTTATAAGATTTTATAAAGTCCAAAGCTTCTTCGCGGGTATTTACATCACCGGAAATCTGGGCTTCATTCAAATCTTTTAAAATTTTTCCTAAAGCCGGAGATGGCGAAATTCCAAGAATTTCCATAATCTCATTGCCGTCTACAAGTTTTGGAATTGTCCTTACTTCTTCCTGTGATTTTCTGTATTTTTCAAGAAGAAAATACAAGCCCTGAATATTTTTTTCAACGATTTCATCGGTAATTTCAGAACCTCTTGCACTCAGCCTATCAGCTATTCCCAACAAAATAAGTTCAGGCATATCATCGCCTATTCTTCTAAACATCCTCATCATTGCTTTTTCCGAGAGATTTTCCAAGCCATCATTTAATAATTGAGAAGGATACATGTGATATTTTATAAGTTTTGCAACATATTTCATGGTGTTTTTGCTAAATTTAAACCTTTTTAAGACGTCCAACACGATTTCTGAACCCAGTTCCTCATGTTTTATAAATCTGTGCCTTCCTGCTTCATCAATCTGCCATGTAGAAGGTTTTCCGATGTCATGAAACAAAGCCGCAAGTTTTAGCAAAGATATTGCTTTTATTCCTGATGAAAATTCCCTGTAAAGATGCTCTTTTGTCCAATCAGGAAAATTTTTTATCTCGTTTTCAAGTTGTTTAACACTTTCAATGGAATGCTCAAGAAGTCCTAAATGGTGGTGAAGATTTGGCGGAATTTTTCTTTGAATTATTAATTCAGGAAAAATCTCATCAAAAAGACCTGAATTGTTCATCAAATAAAGATTTTCTCCAGCAAAATCACCTTCAAAAAGCTTAATCAATTCCTGGGTTATTCTTTCTATTGAAACCAGCGTTATTAAAGACTTATGTTTTTCAATTAATTCCATAGTTTTGTTCTCTATAGAAAATCCGAACTGCGCCGCAAATCTATACGCCCTTAAAACCCTCAAAGGATCGTCAATAATGTTTTCTTCGCCAATTGTGCGGATTATTTTTTTATTTAAATCTTCAATCCCGTTCAAAGGATCAATTAATTCCGATTTACCCTTTTCTATTTTGCAGGCAATAGCATTAATCGCAAAATCCCTGTTTTTTAAATCTGTATTTATATCCTGTCCTACACATCCTGCAAAATCCAGTGTATTCTTTTTATCAGGCATTACAACTCTTGCAATATCATGTTTTTCATCAAGAAGAACAAAATATCCGTCAAAAGCTTTCGCAATTTTGCCGGCAAAACTTATAGCCCCTTCTCCTTTTACAACATAATCTTTGTCAAAACATTCTTTATTTAACAAAATATCTCTTATGTATCCGCCGACAAGAAAAAGTTCTGTGCCTTCCTCGCAAAGTTCCAATAGTTTTTTATTTACTTCATCTTCGTGTATAAAACAATTCAATATAGCTGTTCTCTTTTTGAGTTTGTTTATAGTTTATCAAGAATAAAGTATAAACATTTGTTTTTTAGATTGTGTGCTGTTTGAAACTTAAATTCAACGCACACATGGGTTCAGTCGCTTTGCTCCTTCAAACACAGGCTATAGCAAATATATCCGTTCGCCAAAAACTACGAAACACTACACGCATGTCAAGGGATTGCATCCCTTTTATAAAAATACCTATTAAAAAAGGCAAAAAAAACCGGCTTGCGCCGATAAGTCTATCACATATTAGAGAGAGGAATTAGAGAGAAGGATTGAAAGGAAGATTGCTCGCCAGTTTATATATTATTTTTTCCCGTTCTTAAAAAATTTAAACTTGTGTTTCTGAAATTCCTAAATTTCTTAACAAAACTTTACATTTGATATTTAGGAAAAACCCTATAAATAACAGATAATATAACTTATTACATTGAATTTCATTATTTTTTATTGCAAGGAGATAAAAATGTCCAAAATAACTGTTAAAAAATCGACTGAAGAAGAATTAAAAGTTCTTGGAATTTATAAATGGTCAACATGGACTTGTGAAGTTTCCAGATTTAACTGGGAATATTCTGATGAAGAAGTTTGTTATTTCTTTAAAGGTGATGTTGTTATAGAAACAAACTTTGAAACTGTAAAAATAGCAGCCGGCGATCTTGTAACTTTTCCAAAAGGTTTGAAATGCATTTGGGACATTAAAAAACCAGTTAATAAAGTATATAAGTTCAACTATTAGTTTTATACCTTTTTAAAAAGGTACTCGTTAAATCAATTTTCACAATCACACCCCACCTCAAAGGAGGGGGATAGTTATGCTTTCACAATATTTATATACTTATCCTCAAAATTCAAATACTTTTTTTAGGGGATGAACAGACCCTGTGCATGCGTTAATCTCTATATACATACATGTTTTTATGTGTAAATTGGTGGGTCGAGGTTAATGGGTGAAAGGTTTTAAATTCAGACTGCAAAGCGTTCTTGACGCACGGCAAAAAAAGCTTGAAGATTGTCAGCTTAATTTTGCTAAAGCCAAGAACAGACTTCACCGTGAAAATCTTGTCCTGTCAAATTTTATTAAGGTTCTTGATGAAACTATTTTAAGCCTTAAAGAAACTTTAAATAGTGGAGGAATAGATAATACAATCATATTTGTTCATCAAAATTACATAATCACAACTAAAGAAAGCATAAAAAAGCAAAAAGTAGTAATAGAAATAGCAGAAAAAGAACTTGAAGAAAAAAATCAGCTGATGCTGGAAGCCTTAAAAGCAAAAAAAGTTATGGAAAAACTAAAGGAGAAAGCACTGGAAGAATTTAAAGAAAACATAAACAGACATGAAATGTTAATAATTGATGAAATAGCAACTTGCAGGTATGCGAAGCGGGGGTAAGGACTCCACTTTTTCTGACTAAATGTCAGGAAAAGAAGGAGGAACCCGAAGCGGCGGCGATATAGGGTTAAACTCATTCTAAATATGAGAAGCGGAGATAAAAAATTCGGGGACTTATTTATTTTGTTGAGGGTAAAAAATGACTATTAAAAATTTAATTGATACTGTTAAATTTGATTTTAATATCAAAAGCACTGATTATGCTCAAAAAAATGGTTCAAAAGATAATGGTTCAGGGTTTTTGAATGTTTTTGAATCAGCCAATAAAAGCTATAATTTTTCTTTTGATAAAACAGAAAAGTTTTCTTACAAGAATTTAGAAAAACATAACGAAAATAAAAACTTTAATTCAAAAGAATTTAAATCCGAATACGAAGGTTTTTATAATAAATTGGATTCTAACAAAAATATTGATACTCCAATTAAAAAAAGAGTGCTGTCTGAAACAAAAGAAGCCGTTTTTAAAGCCAAAGAAGGCAGAAAAGAAATTATTTCTGAAGCTAAAAAAGCTGTTTCTGAGGCTAAAGAAGACAGAAAAGATACTGTTTCCAAAGACAAAGAAATTATTTCTGAAGCAAAAGAAGCAGTTTCTAATGTTAAAGAAGACAGAAAAGATGCAACTGCTGAAGCAAAAGAAGTCGTTTCGGAGGCTAAAGAAGATAGAAAAGAAGCTGTTTCTGAAATAAATAATATTACTAAAACCGAAGTTACCGAAAATACAGATCCAAATAATATTATTATTGCTGGACAAAATAACATTATAAATGCCAATATAATTCCAAATACAGAACAACAACAGCAAATAACATCGGATAAAACTGCTAAAACAAATGTTTCATTACAAAATAATATTATTACCGAATTCTCAACTGATACTTTAGAAAATAATCTCCCTGAAGAATTAACAGATGTTCAAAAGCAAATTGCAAACGAAAAAATAATTAATAAACAAGCAGAAAACCTTTTACAAAAACAGCCGGTTGAGGTGGGAGAAGAAAATTCCGAAGATCAACCTGAAGTAGCTAAAATAAATCCTGAAGAACTTAAAAAAACTGAAGCAAAAATCAATGATCAACAGATAAAACAAACTCAAAAACCTGAAATTTTAGCTTCAGAAGAAGTTTTAAACAAACTAAATAATCAAATTAAACAGACACAGATTGAAACTTTAAAACCTGTCTCTGAAAAATTGGCTGAAACTATTAATAATCAGGATGTAAAACCTGTTATCACAAACGTTGAAATCAATAATTCTTCCTCAAAAATAACTTCTGACGACAAAAACCAGAATCAAAAACAAAATCAACAGGAATTAAAAACAAATATTAATCAAAATCAGACTACCTTGCCGAATGAAGATAACTTACAAAAAATTGACCTTCAAAAAACTTCTCAATTTGACAAAATTTTAAACACAAAACAAACACAAACTCTTGAAAATTCTGTACTTAATCAACTTAAAGACAAAATTTCATCGGATTCAGCAGGTAAATCCCAAGTTAATATTATTTTAAAACCGGAAAATCTTGGCAAAGTAAATATTAATCTTGTTTCTCAAAACGGAGTTTTAACAGCTCAAATTACTGCTGAAAACCATCAAGTTAAAGATATTTTAAATAAAGGTCTTGAAATATTAAGACAAAATATGGCTGAACAAGGAATTAACGTAGGCAAAATGGTTGTTAATGTTCAAGAGCCCAATTCATTAAATCAAAATATGAATTCAGAACAAAATTCCAAGAATTTTGAACAGGCAAATTCAAATACATCAAACATGAACTATCACTCTGACAAACAAAATCATTCAGAAGATAGTACTTCAACTTTTTCAAACAATAAATTAAATGAATTTGATGAAGAAATAGAAACAAATGAATCAAATATTTTATCCGGACAATCTCCGGTTATGAGTACAGGTAGAGTTGATTATAAAGTATAACGGGGTAGGTTTCAATGGGTTACATAAATACATCCAGCGCTTTAGTTGATATAACAAATAATACAACTAAAGTACAAGCTGAAAAATCAGCTAAAACAACAGGCACTAGCGAACTCGGGCAGGATGCATTTTTGCAATTATTAATGGCTCAAATGAAAAATCAGGATCCGTTAAATCCTACAGACAGCAGTCAATTTATGTCTCAACAAGCTCAGTTTACTCAAATCAGCGAACTTCAAAAGCTTAACAAATCTCTGGCTTCTTCTAACCAAATTATGCAAGCAAGCTCTCTTATTGGCAAAAATGTAAGTTTAATTGATCCGAATGACGCTGAAAAAACAATTTTAGGTACAGTAAGTGAAGCAAAAATCAACTCTACCGGAGCAAGTGTTATAGTAAACGGAAACGAATACTCAATAAATAGTATTTTAAGCGTTAAAGAAGCAGATACGGGTTCATAACTAAGGTTTATCATTCCGAAACCAGTTCAGAATGACAAAAAATATAAAAAAATTCTAAAAATAATATAATAAAGGGGAGGCTTCAATGTCATTATTTACAACAATTTCCGGTATTACAAACAATCAGGCAATGTTAGATGTAATCGGGGATAATATTGCAAACATTAATACTGTTGGATTTAAATCAAGCAAAATCAGTTTTGAAACCATTTTTTCTAACACTCTTTCTTCAGGAAGCGTTCCAACGGCAACAACCGGAGGAACTAACCCTAAACAAGTCGGCTTAGGTGTTACAATCAGCGAAATAAGCAAAAATTTCGGAAGAGGCTCTATTCAAACTACCGGAAGAAATACTGACTTAAATATTCAGGGAGAAGGTTTCTTCACACTTATGGATCCCACTGGTAGAACATTACTTTCAAGAGCCGGTAACTTTTCTGCAGATTCTGAAGGAAATATTGTTAACCCTAAAGGTTTAAAAGTTGTGGGAACTTCTGATATAACAAGTTCAACAGGAGGAACTACTACCGTAAAAATGCCTACTTCTTTAGTTCTTACAGAAACAAATACTATTGCCGGCGGAGCCACAAATATAACACCGGGTAATTTTACAATTGATGTTGCAGGTATCGGTCCTCAGACAATTGCAGTTGAAAATACCGATACCATTCAGGATGTAATAGGTAAAATCAATTCAACTATGGGGTCAGCTCCATTTAATTCAACTAATGTTGCGTCATTAAATACATCAAATCAACTGGTAATAACAGGTCCTGATACAGTAGCTTTGGCTGATGATACAAGTAACTTTGCAACAGCTGTAGGACTAAATGCTTCTTATACAAGTGTGGCATTTGTTGCTCCCGCTCCTGATCCTGGAGATTTCACCATAGATGTTAACGGCGCTGGTCCTGTAGCTGTTACAGTCGGCGGTGCTGATACTTATGACGATGTGGCTGCTGCTATTCAGGCTCAATTATCACCGGGTGGCACAGCAACTTATGATGCCACAGCAAATAAAATAGTAATATCAGGACCAGATACTTTAGTATTTGCAAATGGCACAAGCACTTTTGCAGTTGATGCCGGCTTTGTACAAGGAGGTGGTCCATATACAACACTTGCAATGACCGATACTCCAAAAGTTGATATAAGTGCAGCAGCCACTACAGGCCCTGAATTACCTAATACTTTCAAAGCAACGGCTTTTTCTATAAGCAATAATGGCGCTCTTGAAATTACGTATTCAAACGGAGCAAGACTTACTGTAACAACTTTGCCGGGTGACACTACAAGAAGTTTAAAATATACTTCATCGGGCAGTGAGGAAATTACAGGCACTGATCTAACTCAAACAGCCGGAGCGGTTGTTGATCCCGCACAATTACAAATTCAGCTTGCGCAAGTAATTAACCCTAAAGGACTTGAATCCATCGGAGGAAACATGTTCTCTATTAACGCAGCAGCAGGAACTCCAACCTTTGCGATAGGAAGCGCGGGCGGTCTTGGTTCCATTGATGCCGGAAGCCTTGAAGCCTCTAACGTTGACCTTCCAAACGAATTTGCGGCTATGATTCTTGCTCAAAAAGCTGTTGAAGCAAACAGCAGGGCATTTTCAGTTCAAAACCAGATTATGGATACTATTGTAAACCTCGGAAGATAATTAAAACTTTAATTAAATACCTAAAAAGCCGCCTTATAAGGCGGCTTTTTAATAATTTTGTTTTTTAATATTAATGCAAAAGACTGAAAAATTTGGTAAACTTAAATATATAGTAAGTTTGGGAAAGAGAATTTATGAGATTTTTCACAAAAACAAAAAAAGGTTTTACACTTACGGAACTTCTTATTGCGATGGCGGTTCTGGCAATAATAGCTGCTGTAACAGTGCCCTCTATGGTAACAATAACAAACAAAAAAAACTTTACTAACGGTCTAAAGAAAGCTACTTTAATCCTTAAAACAGTTACAAGTGAAATAATGGCCGACAATAGCGGTACTTTTGCATGGACTTTTACCGGACCTAATACATATGCTAATGTTTTTGGACAGAAAATGCCTTTTATAAAAGTATGCCTTGCTAACCTAAATCCGGGAGAATGTTTTGCCAATTCGTGGAAAACATTACAAGGTACAAATAGTTGGGTTGATACAAATACTCTTGATAGGGCTATTTTAAGCAATGGAATGACTATTGCTTTTAGAACTTTTAGCTGGACTTGTGCCCATGTTCTATATACCAGAAATGGAAATAATCCAGAAGGTTGCGGATATCTATATGTAGATACTAATGGACTTAAAGGTCCCAATGTGGCAGGCAGGGATATATTTGAGTTTGTTTTGACAAAATATAATGGTATATTACCAAGTGGTGCACCAGGCACTGCCTCAGCCGTTGTTCTTGACAGATGTAGCACGACTTCCGTTAATTTTATGAATGGTCAAAATTGTGGTGCAAAAGTCCTCACAGAGGGCGTTATGAATTATTAAAGAGATATAAAAGGTATAAAAAATGCTGAAACAAAATATTTTTAGATTGCCATGTCGAGCCTTCATCTCTCCTCGTAAAGACAGGGAAGGTTTTACGTTGTCGGAAATCCTGATAACTTTAGTTTTAATGGGAACAGTAATGGCTTTGACAATACCCTCAATGACACAAAGAACCAATAAGAACGCTTACGTTGCCGGACTAAAAAAAACTTATGGAGTTCTGGACACAGCTACAAGCCAAATTATGACAAACAATGCAGGGACTTTGATACAGGCTTTTCCCGATTCTGATGAGATAGTAACAAAGTATTGCAGCATATTAGAATGCAATAAAATCTGTACTGCGGGTAACTCAGTTAGTGACGGGTGTTTTAATGCGCAGGCTGATATAAGAATGCTTAATGATTTAACATTTATTGATGATCCTAATTCAGGCATTTTTAGTGGATTTGTTTTAGCAGATGGAATTTTAGTTACAGCAGCAATTGTAGGCACAGCTGGAGCTTGTGATTATACATATATGGGCGTTACTTCAATTTGTGGTTGGATTAATCTTGATGTAAATGGGATTAAGGGTCCAAACATATTTGGCAAAGATATTTTTACTTTTGATATAACAAAAGATAAAATTATTCCAACAGGTCTTGAAGGTAGTCGGACAGACTATTCTTTATATTGCGATCAAACTTCTGCTAATGTTCAAAATGGTGAAGGTTGTGCAGGAAGAGTCCTCACCGAAGGTGCTATGAATTATTAATACTTTAGTATGCTTACCCGATATGTTATGATTAAACTAATAATTAGAAAATAAAAGGATGCTTACTATGAGTACAGCAAAAGAAAAATTACAACAAAAAATCCAATTAATCGATGAATTTGAAGCTGTGGAAGCGTTGAATTTTATTGAATATCTTGAACAAAAACGATTTAAAGAAATAAGCGAAGCTCTTAAAAATGCCCCTGAAGTCGATGAAGATGTTAAGGCAGGAAGAACTTTAAGTTACGAAGAAGTGTTCGGAAAAGATGAGTAAGTATAGAATCATCTTTAGGCAATATGACAATAAATTACTTATTCTTTTTCTTGATGTTAAACACCGTAAAGAAATTTACAGGGATTTATAAAAAATGAAAAAACAAAATAAAAATGCTTTTACTCTTGCGGAAGTTGTTATAGCTTGCGCTATAATAGGCACGTTGGCGACTTTAACAATTGGAACTTATATGTCAGGCAGCCCTGCCCAGAACAACCAATACGTAGCAGGAGCCAAAAAAGCTTATGGAGAGATTGTTTATGCTACAGAACGTATTAAAGCAAGTAATGGTGGTACAATGGAAGCTTTCTGGCCTGCCTCATCTGCAACTGCCGCAGATGACTTTAGAAATGCATATTTGCCATATTTAAAAGTTACCAAAATGTGTGATAAAGGTGCTGCTTCTAAAACAGACTGCTGGTCTGCAAATTATACCAATATTAACGGAGATGTAACGACAGGAATGCCGGGAATAGATATATTGGAGCCTGCCTGTTTTGATATGAGTGAAGGTTGTTCTTCAATAGCGATTTTAAACGATGGGATGCTGTTTGCATTTCATACTCGTATGATGGGTGCATCTTGTATGGAAAACTATGTTTTTGAATATAATCCTTCTTGGGGAGCGTATGCTGCAGCAAGCTGCGGCTGGATTTTTGTAGATGTAAACGGATTTAAAAGACCAAACCAGTTTGGTAGAGATATTTTCAGGTTTTATGTATCCAAACATTATGTTGTTCCCGACGGCGACCCCAAAATGATTGATCCCAGCGGAATGGGACCATCTGCTGCTCCTGATTGCCCTGCCGTTGATGGTGCTGCTCCTTATAGAGCCGGATTAAATTGCACAGCAAAAGTCCTCAATGACGGAAAAATGCTGTATTAGGCTATATTTTAATGCTCAAGCATATATGCTTCATCATATGTATTCATAGTGCTGGTTTCAACAGCAACCTGACCTGTATCAGTGACATATATGAGAAAAATATCCGGTAAATACCCAGCACCATTTATATTTGTATTTTTGCCTTTATTTACGCCGTTAACATCAACATAAATCCTTATACAAGACCTGCTGACATCAATGCCTGTAGCCATATTATCACAATTAGCAACCTCAAAATCATCTTCAACACTATACCATTGCATACCATTAGATGTTGTAGCAACAGAAACCCCTACTATAGGTATCGTTGGATCCGGCACTACAGAAACAAAAGTATTTGAGCAGTTATTAGGGTCATAGCCGATAGTACTTAATTTTGAAAAGAAATTATTACAAAAAGTATTATTGGTAAATAAGCCGTTCGGATAAAAGGCCGAATCATTTATAATCTCATTAACAACAGTATCTACTGTTTTATAAGCTTTTTTAAACAAAGGTTTAACATCATCTGTTGATACCATAACCATAGGAATTGATATAGTCATAACTATAGCTATTACTGCCATAGTTATGAGAGTTTCTGCAAGAGTAAAACCTTTTTGCATTATCATTTCCTTTTTTATATCTTAATGCTGAAGAATATATGCTTCATCATAAGTATTTGCATAAGTAGCTGCAGGAAGGCTTTTAACATGAATTTTACCCACTTTAGTAATATATACTGTAAAAATATCTCTGTTTGCCTGCGCACCAGCAGTATTTGCGCCTTTGTTAGCGCCATTTACATCAATACTTATCTTGATACAAGTATTTGTACTTGTATCAATGCCTGTAGTTCCTCCTCCACCCGCAGCTCCATCACATTGAGCAATATCAAAATCATTTTGAACATCATACCATCTCATAGCATTAGTCGTTGTCGCGACAGGAGTTCCGGGAATTGCATCAACAAAGGTATTTACACAGTTTGCGTTAGCATAGCCTATAGTATTTATTTTTGAAAAAAAGTTGTTACAGAATGTACCATCAGTAAATTCGCCTGTCGGATACAGAGTTGTATCATTTATAAGATCGCTAACAACTTCTTCTACGCTATTATAAGCTTTTTTGAATAAAGGTGTTGTATCATTTGTTGATTGAATAACGGCAGGAATTGATAAAGCCATTATTACTCCTATTACTGCCATAGTAATGAGAGTTTCTGCAAGAGTAAAACCTTTTTGCATTATCATCTCCTATTTATTTTTAAAAAATTAAATCCGGCAAATTTTATTATAAAGATATATTGATTTTAACATAGATTAATACCCTGCTCAATCCATAAATCCTTATAATATTTTATTATTATTGTTATTAATATGAATGATTTAATTTGTCTGATTTTGTTTATAAAATAAGTAGGTAAGTAATTTAAAATATTTTTTGAGCTACCCCCCCTTGACACCCTAAAATTAAGGAAGATAAAAATGATTAATAGAGAAGCTCTAATTGAAAAAACGCGCCTTTTTATGAAAAAAGAAAAATTAAATATTCTTATTGTTTTTTCAACAGATGAATATTTAAACGAATATGTGGCTTTGGATGATAATGCAAGGTATTTGTTAACAGGGTTTTCAGGGTCTACAGGGGATGTGATTATCACTCCTGCCGATATATTTTTGTTTGTGGACGGACGTTATCACCTTCAGGCAGACGAAGAAGTTAATAACAGTTTAATAACAGTCGTAAAAGTCGGCATGGACAAGTCTCCCCAGACGGCTCTTTATGAAAAGATTGCGGAATTGTCTGATCATATAGCTAAAGTTGGTATAGTTTCAAAGAAAATAAGCTGCGGCGGGTTTAGAAAACTTTTGGATGTTCTTTCTAAAAAAAATATAATTATTAAAGAGCTTGATGTTGATCCTGTTATAGAAGCTGCAGACAAGTTGAAAACTAAAAAAGTATCCGAATTAAGGCTTATTCCCAATGAAATTTCCGGCATGTCGGCTGAAGAAAAGCTCAAATTAATCATTAAAAATAATCATAAAAACTATATAGATGTTCTTGTGGTTACCAAATTAGAAGAAATAGCTTATCTCACTAATTTAAGAGGGAACGAAATTTCTTACAGCTCGAGCTTTAAGACAAAAGCTTTAATTAATTCCGAAAAATGCTTTATTTTTACTGATTTAAGAAAAATTACTCCTGAAATAAGAGAAAAATTAGGCAATAAATTTGTTTTTGAAAATGAAGATGCGGATTTTTCAAAAGATTTAGAAAAAATCCATGAGCAGATAAATATCGGATATGATTTAAATTCAATGAATTTACACGATTGCAGAAAGCTTGAAAGGCTGAATCATAAGCTCGTTGAGATTAAAGAAAGCTCAATAGCTCAAATGAAAGCAGTAAAAAACAGGCAGGAACTGGAGCATTTTTATGAATGTTTTTTAAAAACAGATATCGTTGTAAACAGGGCTATTTGTTGGCTTAATCAGAATCTTGAGCACGGAAGACAGATATCTGAAAAAGATTTTTCGGATAAAGTTAAAAGCCTGTTTTCCGAAGAAGGTGCTTTTGGTTTGAGTTTTGAGCCTATTGTTGCAAGCGGAAGAAATACTGCTTTTATTCACTATACAAAAGCCGATCCTGAAAAATTCATAAAATCAGGCGAATTAGTGCTTTTAGATTGCGGAGCGTATTTTGAAGGAGGCTATGCAACTGATATTACAAGGACTTTCCTTGCAAAAGATAAAGAAACTTTTGCCAATAGCAAACAAAAAGAAATTTACACCCGAGTCTTAAAAGCATTTCTGCATGGAATAAATTTTGAACTTGAAGAAAATACAACAGGATTTGATATAGACAAAGAAGTTAGAGAAATTATTAATCAAGAGAAGCCCGAAGGGTTTAATTTTTCTCATGGAACAGGACATGGGGTAGGAATTTCGGTTCATGAATCTCCTCCTCGTCTTGGACCTTCTGAAGCTTCCGAAACGAAGCTTTTATCCGGCATGTGTTTTACAATAGAGCCGGGACTTTATTGTGATGAATGGGGCGGTGTCAGAATAGAAAACACCGTTAGTATTATCGAACAAAACGGCAAAATGGAAATAAAATCGCTGACAAAAGCTAAACTTGATGATAATTTAATTGATAAGGATCTTTTAACCGAGCAGGAAAAAATTTGGCTCGAAAACTACCAGAAGCAGGCAATAGGGTAAGTTTATTAATGCAGCAAATTACAAGTCTTCAAAATCCTATAATTAAAGAAACAACAGCTCTTCACCAGAAAAAAAACAGGGCTGCGACAGGCATGTTTTTAATAGAAGGACTTAAAGGGGTTGAAGAAGCTTTGAGCTGGGGACTTGAAATTAAAAATATTTTTATAGACAGAAGTTCAAAAATAAATTCTTTAAATCTTCCTGAAGAAAAAATTTATTTTGTAGATGAAAAAATCCTGAAAAAGATTTCCACAACTGAAACTCCACCTGAAATTGTTGCTGTTGCTTATCAAAAAAAGTTTGTTTTAGAAGATTTGTTTAAAGAAAAAAATCCTTTAATAATAGTTCTGGAAAACATAAAGGATGCCGGCAATCTGGGAACAATTATCAGGACAGCAAAAGCAGCAAATTTTTCGGGAATTGTATTGACCGGAGAATGTATAGATATTTACAATCCTAAAGTTGTAAGGTCCTCCGCGGCTAATTTATGGAAAATCCCTGTAGTTTCTTTTGAAAAAATAGAGAATGTTAGGCAGGAAATAGAAAAATATGGGCATTTCCAGTTTTTGGCGACAAAAGTCGGGGATGATAAAAAACAGGCTTTATACCATGAAATTGATTATAAGCAGCCTACAGCGATTCTTTTTGGCTCTGAAGCGGAAGGAATTTCTGATAAACTGGCAAATCAAGCGGATAAATTTGTAAAAATTCCAATGAATGAAGAAGTGGAGTCGCTTAACTTGAGTATTTCGGCTGGAATTATTATGTATGAAGCTTTTAAACAGCGGTTAACTTAATTTTTTAGGCTCATTCTTTATTTTTTCTACGTCCTCTTTTAAAATTTCTATAGCGTTAAACAGGTCGTCTATTGAAATTTTAAAATTTTCTCTTGCCTCATTAATAAAAGCTTTAAAATCCTGTTCAGACATATTTTATCTCCTATATTGTCAATGACACTGATTGATTTTATTGTCAGTATAGCTGAATATTTTTTTATGGACAAGTTGTTTTTGAAAAAAGTCGGAAATCGAATTAAATTTTTAAGAATAGAAAAAGGTTTATCACAGGAAGAATTAGCCTGCGATGCCAATGTTTCGCGTTCAACTATAGGCATGATTGAAACTGCCAGAACCGATGTAACATTATCAAAAATAAAAAGAATAGCAAAAGCTCTCGAAGTAGAGCCGTATGAGTTATTAAAGTTTGATTAGTAA
>MFRJ01000123.1 GCA_001784535.1 Candidatus Melainabacteria bacterium GWA2_34_9 | reverse complement strand
TCATCTGTTTGGTACATTGCGTTAGCGAAAGCTCTTGCTAATTGGGAAGCTTGTTGAGCTAAACATGTTCTTCTTTGATTTATAACTTGTACTTTAAATTCAATGTCGGATTTTCTAGCTGTTAACATTGATTCTCTGCCGGCACTTGCTGCTAAACCCATAATAATTCTCCTTTTTCTTACTTAACTTACCTAACTTTTAGCAAAATACATTTTATTATTTTTTTTAAATTGAAAGCTTCTTTTTGAACTTTGTTTTGTTTATCTCTTACTCTTATATAAAAACATTAAATATCTACGAAATGCATAAATCGTATATACTGTTACATTTATTTACAAACCAAAAGGGTTAGCCCGTTTGGGTTTTGGTCACCCTTACTGTATTCAAAAGCCGGCAAAACATAAGTTTTGCCGGCTTTTAATCAAAAATATAAGATTAAAATATTTTAAATTTTAACAGCATTAGCATTTTTTAGAAGAGGAAATCCCATCTCTTCTCTTTGCTTATGATAAAGTTTTGCGGTTCTTTCTGCCATTCTTCTGATTCTATTTATAAAATTTGTCCGCTCATCTTTGCTTATAACCCCTCTTGCATCGAGAAGATTAAAAGTATGAGAACATTTCAAGACAAAATCATAGGCAGGAAGCACTAGCTCATGCTCCAGACAGTTGTCAACTTCTTTTGTATAAAGATCAAACAGACTAAATAAAATTTCAGGAGTTGAGTATTCAAAGTTGTATTTGGATTGCTCTATTTCATTCTGAAGATAAATTTCGCCGTATTTAACCTTATCATTCCATTGAATATCAAAAACGCTGTCTTTTTCCTGAAGATACATGGCAATTCTTTCAAGACCATAAGTAAGCTCAAGCGCGACGGGCTTTACGTCAATACCGCCTGCCTGTTGGAAGTATGTAAACTGGGTAACTTCCATACCGTCAAGCCAAAATTCCCAGCCAACGCCCCATGCGCCTAGAGTAGGGGATTCCCAGTTGTCTTCTACAAATCTTATATCATGGTTTTCAAGCTTGATTCCGAGGTATTCAAGACTTCTCAAATAAACGTCCTGCGCATCTTCGGGAGAAGGTTTTAAAATTACCTGATACTGAAAATAATGCTGAAGCCTGTTTGGGTTTTCGCCATAACGACCGTCTGTTGGTCGTCTGCAAGGTTCAACCATTGCAACATTCCACGGTTCCGGTCCCAAAACTCTGAGAAAAGTGGCGGGATTCATTGTGCTTGCGCCTTTTTCCGTGTCATAAGGCTGTTGAATAATACAGCCGTAATTTGACCAGTATTCGTTCAGTTTATGAATAAGTTCCTGAAATGTTGGTGCCATATTTTATTCCTTTTTAGACTTTTTTCCAAGATCAACAATTTTAAGATGCCGTTTAAATTCTTCATAAAATCCGCAATCTGTTACGAACAACTCTCCATCAAGTGTAACAACGCCAAGTCCCAGCGCATGCAAAAGAGGACAAGCCACACCCTTTGCGAAATTTTTGCAGCTTATACACTGATCATCTTTTTCTACATATACTTTGCCGCTATCGTAGTACATTTTCTGCCTTTATCTTAAGCTATTTGATAAAAAGTTTTAATTACTAAAAACCCATGCTAAGTCTATTATACTCGATGAGAAAAAATTTCTGAATATAATTTTTAAGCTAATAAAAAAGTTTGTTTCCTGAAACCAGAAACAAACTTTTAAATACTAAATTTATTTTAATTATTTAAAATGATCCGCCTCTGAATAATAATTGTAAAAGCATCATTAATATATTCATAATATTATTGTTTTGATTAACTGTGCAGGAATTCGAGATTTTTGTTTTTTGTTGTTGTAAATCTTGTAATTGAATTTCAAAAGTTTGTTGTTCCAGTTCAAGTTTTTTATCAAGGTATTGATATTGACCTGCTAATTCAGGGTAATATTGTGCAGCATCCTTTGCTTGTTTAGCAATTGATTCTCTTTGTTGACTTATTTGTTGCAACTTAGCTTGAGAATACGCTATTTGTGAATCCATATTATAAATAGTTGCATTTTTATCAGCATCTGAAGTTCCGTTGGATAATTTATTATTTATTGCATCATTAACTTCTTTAATCTTTAAATCATATTGAGCACCGAGTTCCGGATAATTTTCCATTGCTGTTTGCTTTTGTTGAATAAGAGTTTCTCTTTGTTGTTCAAGCTGACTTAAGCTCGCACCAGGGAAATTTTGGCTGTTTATTGATTGAAGATTTGAACCAAAAATTGATCCGTTTTGTGTTGCATTAGTAGAATTTAAAGATGTTACTTGAGGAAAATTATAATCTGAGAAAAAACTAATTGAAGAAACTGCCATACTAAACCCTTTATGTTTTATCTACACTTAGTATTTATTTGGTATCTACTAATTATATAAAAACAGCGTTATGTAATGTATTGCTAAATTTTTATATTTTTCTGTTATTTTGCTTAAAAAAACTTAACACTCCTGTTTTAAAAACAGGAGTGTTGTTTAAGTGTGTTAAATTTTTAAATTGTACTATTCTTCTTCGTCTTCGTCGTCTTCATCTTCTTCGGATTCAAGATATTCAATAAGATTGTTGAATTCTTCATCATCTTCGATGGTTTCGAAAACGTAGCTGTCATCTTCTTTGTTTAATCTCATGATGACAACTTCATCTTCATCATCTTCGTCATCACATTCTTCACATCCACAAGCTTCTTTATGAGGTTCTTTGCCTTCTTCTCCTTCTTCATCGACATGAATTAACAGACCGTATTCCTGCCCGTTAAATTCAACAACGTCAATTAATTCAAAGCTGTAGATTTCGCCATTTTCGTCCTGTGTTCTTATTATCTTGTTTTCCATATCTTTTTCGTCGTTCATTTTATTTACTCCTTTTATCAAGATACTGTTGCAAAATTAGTATAGCAGAAGTTATATCAATTAGTCCTCGATTTTTTGAAGGTTTTTTATTTTGTTCGATTAAATACCTTTCAGCAGCTTTGCTGGTTAGCCTTTCATCCTCAAGTTTGACTTCTATGCCTATTTTGGCTGTTATTTTTTCAACAAAAGTCATAACATCTTCAGCCTGAAAACCTAAAGTACCGTCCATATTTTTAGGTAAACCCGCTATTATGGTTTCTACATTATATTCGTTACAAATCTTTTTGATTTCTTCGATTGCTTTATTTTCCGGAAGTCTTGAAATTACTTTTAAAGGTTGTGCTGTTATGGCTAAGGGGTCGCTTATAGCCGAGCCTATCCTTTTTGTGCCAACATCCAACCCTAAATATCTTTTATAGCTCATATTAAACCTTAACTATAATTTGTATAATATTTTTATAATTTCAAGTAAGTCATCATCATTTGTCAAAGCTTTAGAACTGTTGTTTTGTTTTTGTTTATTTATAGAGGAAGTCTCTTCAGTATCCCGATCAATTTTATATTGATATCTTACAAAACCTTCTAAAATAGTTCTCTTCATCATTTCTCTAAAGAAAGGAACAGTTTTAACATCATAGCTGTTTTCCGGCGTTATGCACCATGCCAGAGATGCCGCGATGTTTCGGAACAGTTCTAAATCTCGAGTATTAAGTAAATAGGTCAAATCTAAAAGACGATTTTTATAGATATTTTTTATTTCATCGTTAAAAACTTGTGATGTAAGCTTGTCTATATTGGATTCAAGCCATGTTTTAAGTTCGTTTTTATTATTAATAAAATATTCTTTTTTTTCACAGATTTCTTTTATTAAAACAGGAAGTGTTTCATTAATTA
The DNA here is from genome assembly GCA_001784535.1 of Candidatus Melainabacteria bacterium GWA2_34_9. Classification (GTDB taxonomy): domain Bacteria; phylum Cyanobacteriota; class Vampirovibrionia; order Gastranaerophilales; family UBA9971; genus UBA9971. The sequence goes on along the minus strand of MFRJ01000123.1, from coordinate 11,786 downwards.
AAGAATGATCTTCTTCTTCAAAAAACCAGTACTGAAAATCAGGAAATTTATATAAAAGCGCTGTTTCATGGATTAAATCTTTAGATATCCATTTTTTGCTTAATTTTTCAAAATCATTTTCAAGAATGGAAACATCACTTAATAATGATTTCCATGCAGCGTATTCGTATGAAATCGGTAAATTATTTTCTTTGTTAATCTTTTCTGCTTCTTCAAGTCTTAGCTTGCAGTATTCAGGCGAAACTAAAAATCTGGTAGATTTTTCTTGAAATTTTTCTATAATTCTGGAAAAATCCTGTTTGCTTATTCCGTAAAACCCAAAGCAGTCTAAAATTCCGTGAACGTCGTTTATAACCACATTCAGCATTAAGATGTCCTTATTAGGTTTTATACGGCTTATAATAAATCCCTGATTTCCGATGCCGTCCGTCATATTTGTGTGGCATTCATAAATATCAGAAGTTTTCGTAATTGGAGAGGCGGAAAGACCTTGGTTATCCTGATTAAGTTTAACACCAGATAATTTAAGCATATTAAGACTTTTTTGAGCGTGTTTTTTAATTATTTCATTTTTTGAATATTTCAAAACATCATTTAATGCCGGAATTGCAATTGGTGAGCGAGTTTCCCCGAGTATTTTTATGAGGGCTTCTTCTAATTTAATCGAAGGCTTTGCTTCAAGTGCAGGGACAGCAATATTTACAAGATATTCACTGGAATAATCTTCTTTAAGTGAAGAAACAAGGTTAATTTGTTCAGATTCAGGCAGCGAAAATAAGAAATCCAGAAAATCTATTTGTGCTTCAGGATTTATAGAAGCAACTTCCAAAAGTTTTTGAGTTTCTTTATCAACAATGGCTTTAGGATCATCCAGATAATTCAGAAATTCTTCAGGATCAGTCTGATCTCCAAGGCTTTTTAATATAATTCCCGCAATATCTTTTAATTCGTCAGAAGACATTGGTGATTTAATGTATGACCATAAAATATCTTTAAGTGATTCCAAATCACCCAATTCCTGAATAAAAATGCTTATAAGCTGACCTTTTTTGTAATCAGATCTGCCAAGTTCTTTTACCAGAATTTCAACAACATAATCAATATCTTTGATGGAGCGAAGTTTGTTTAAATAGTTATCTTGCTGTTCTTTAGACATTTCATCCAAAGAATTTAATTGTTGAAGCATAAGCATAACTTCTGATCTTATTTGTAATTTTGATAAATCTCTCAACTTCATTATTTTTTGATACCCTGCCAGAAACTGTCTAAAACTTTTTGTACTTCTGTAGATGGAACACGATCTTCCATTATAAAGTATTGCATACAAATCATTATGCATTCCGAACAAATATTTACGCCGGGTCCTTTTATCATTTTTATGACCATGTGGTTTGGTCTGCCGCAGAATGAACAGTAGACCATTTCCTGCGCTTCTTTTTTATCTTGTTTTTCAGTAGTTTTGTCGGAAGTTTTTTCTTTATCCCTTGCATTGGCAAGAGATATAACCTTTTTTTTCTTGTCAGTCATGATGCAGCCTTTTTATTTTATTTATCTATTATATTATATATTTTTTAATTTGCAGAAAAAGGTATTTTTTGCTTTTAATAAAGAGATAGCGGTTTTAAAAAACCGCTATCTCTTTAAATTATTTTATTTTTATTTACAGTTAGCTGTAACTTTTTTATTTACAGCGCCTGGAACGTTTTGCCAATTAGCCGCCATGATTTTTTTGAAAGCTTTTAATGCGGTATCTTCTAATTCGCCAAGTTCTTCAGCTTTCATAATTAGTTCTCTGAGAGGTAATAAAGCTCTCTGGTCGCGAAGTACACCAAGAGCAGCAGCCGAGCCGGCTCTAACAAGTTCGTTTTCTTGAGTGTTTTGTAATACTTCGATAAGTGCAGGAACAGCTTTAACATCGCCTAATTTGCCAAGTGAAGTAACTGCGTAAATTCTTACGTTTACCCATTCGTCTTTAAGCATTTTGATGATATGGTCAACAGCTTTTACACTGCCAAGTTCACCGAGTGCTCTTGTTGCATCACAACGTACGTTGATTTTTTCATGTACAAGAGATGTAATCAAAGCTTCTACAGCAATATCTCCAATTTCTATAAGAGCATCTGTTGCTGTAACGCAAACCTGACTGTTTTCATCGTTAAGAGCTTCTACTAAAGGTGTCACAACTTCTTCGCCGCCAAGACGGCCAAGTGCACGTGCAGCTCTGACTCTTACGTCAACGTTACGATCTTCTCTGAGAGAAGAAATTAAAGGTTGTGTAGCGTCAATATCGCCGAGTTCACCAAGAGCTCTAGCTGCGTACAATCTTACCGAACCATTTTTGTCATGTTTTAATGCTTCAATAAGTGATTCAACAGCTTCTGCATTGCCTAACTCGCCCAATACTCTTGCAGCATTGTAGCGAACTTTTTCAGAATTACTGACTTTTAGATCATGTACTAACTCTTCAAAAGTTTTTTCGTTCTTTTTCTTTCTGTTTATTGATTTAATAGCCACGAGTTTACTTCCTCCGGTATTACTAATACTAATTTACACAGCAAGATTTTAATCCAGCGGGACTTATTTATTGATCTTCTTTTTTAAACACAATGATTTTTTCTAATATAGCTTCCAATTTATAAAAAACATCGTTATGAAGAAAATTGCTAAATTGAAGTAAATTTATTAACTTTTATTAAGTAGGTGCCCTTTAAATTGTTTGTGTTATGTTTAATTTGTAAACAAATATTAATTAAGCGTATTTTTAACACTAATTAATAGTAACATATTTTCAAGCATCATTCCTGTTTTGTTTACAAAACTTAATAAATTTTTATGCTTTTTTTTATACACATAGGTGCTATTTAATTATAGCTTATTTTGGTTTTTTACAAAACTTAAAATATATTGGTCAGTAGACAAAAATCATTGTCAAAACAGATTTTTATTTAACAGGTAATTCTATAATAAAAGTAGAACCTTGATCAGGGTTATTTTCTGCCTTTATTGTACCCTTGTGCTTTTGTATTATCTGATAACATATCGAAAGCCCGAGTCCTGTGCCGACTCCAACCCCTTTTGTTGTAAAACCCGGATCAAAAATACGTTCAAGATTTTTTTCTGGAATTCCCTTTCCTGTATCTGAAATAAGTATTTTTATTTTATTTGAGAGATTTTCTGTTTTGATTTTTATTGCTCCATTCTTATTAATACTCTGACAGGCATTAATAAGAATATTCATAAATACCTGATTTAACTGGTTCGGATAGCAATTTATGAACGGTAAATTCCCGAATTCTTCTATTATTTGAACTCTTCCTTTAATTTCGTGATTAATAAGCATTAGAGTGCTTTTTATACCTTCGTGAATATCAGTTTCTTTATATTCTGCTTCATCAAGGCGGGCAAAGTTTTTTAATGCTTTCACTATGGAATTTATTCTTTTTATGGCTTCAGCGTTTACTTTTAGGGTGTCATCAAGTATTTCCGAATAATTTTTCAGTTCCGCTTGCGTAGGGGCAGTTTGAATTTTTTGAATGCATTTTATAAAAATATCGTTATTGCATTTGATTGAGCCGATAGGTGTGTTTATTTCATGGGCGACACCAGCTACCAGTTGACCGAGAGAAGCCATTTTTTCTGATTGAATAAGCTGTGACTGGGTTTGTTTTAATTCTAAAAGAGCTTTTTCAAGATCTAATTTTTGTTCTTCAAGTTCATTAAACAATTTTGCCTGATTGATTGCGGATGCAAGCTGGGCTGCTATGCCTTCAATTAAAGTTATTTCTTCTTTATGCCAGTGTTTTTTTGAGGTTGAGTGAAGAAATGACAGGATCCCCAGAATTTCGTTATTGTAGATGATAGGAGTTATGAGTTTTGGTCTGGAATCCCCTGTGTTATTATCTATTATTACTGTTGATGTACTGGAAACTTTATTTTCTAAAGACTTTTTCAGTAATGCATCCTCGTCAGGATAAATTTTATTTACTTTTTTATATTCTTTTTTTTCTGCAGCCCAGCTATGTTTAACAGTTAGTTCTTTATTGTTTAAAACTTCGGCGTAAAACCCCTGACCTACATCAAGTGTTTTAGAAATTTCCTCGACAGCCGTTTGTATAATCTCTTCTATATCAAGTCCGTCCCTGATTTTGTTTGATACTTTATTAATCAAGCCTGTTCTTATCGCGAGAGTTTGTGCTTTTTCTTTTAATTCGGAAAATTCTTTATTTTCTTTTTGAAGATTTTCAATAGTTTTTTCATTTTCAGTTATAAGGCTTTTCAGGGATATATTTTGAATTTTTTCTGTAACGTCCGATAAAATTATTATTTTTTTATTTTGAGCGCCGAAACTTCTTATGTTCAAATTTCTGTATAAGTTGCTGTCAAGCTGAAAAAGTGTTTCTGCGCTGAAAAAAGTATCGAAATTTATTATTTCATGAATGGGATTATAGTCGAAAAACTTATCCCTGTCTAAAATACAAACATTAAAAGAGAAAAAATGTTCAATTTCTGTGATTTTTTTAATATCCCCAAATAAATTTTTTGCGCTGTTATTGAGAAAAATCAGATTTTTTTCAGCATTAACCACCAGAAGCAGTTCTTCCGAGTTTTTGTACAGATTTATTATTGATTCTATGGATAAGTTTTTAAGAGATTCAGGCATATTTCACTCATTTTTGCTGAATTATACTAAAACGAGTTTGTTTTTTGTAAAACGGGTTTTTCATGACTGCCCTATTTCCCAAAAAACAGCACTCCTAACAATATAAAAATAAGTATATCATTTTCGTTAATTATTGTGTGATTGTTATCAATTACACTTCTCAATCATACAGAGTAAAAAATTAAAAAACACTTGAGTTTATAAAAACAAGCACGTATGATTTTCTCAAAAGTAAAAGACTTTTGTTTATGCTTCGTTACGAGAATTCAAGAAAGCCTATAATCCTTCGGTATTGATCCCGACAGAAATTCAAAAATTTCTGTCGTTTTTATTTGTGCCTCACCAGCCGATTTGCTACATTTTTTGTTTACTATAAAATAAAGCTAAATAATTTTTAAATATGAGGCAAACGAGAATGCTTAAAACTGAACAAAATATTGCTTTTACAGGAGCATGGGCAAATTTCAAAATAAATCGAGTTCTTAATTCAGCTATAGAAAGCAGAAAACCTCAATTAAGCGGTAAACTTCACCGTGACTTGTTTGGACGTCCTCACGGAGAAGTTGGAGTAAGTCTTTGGACACCTTCGAAAGAAGTTCAAATTACCGCAAGATTGGCAAATGCATTAGATTCTTTTATAAAATCTGAACCTAATAAAAAAAGCTTTAAAATAGTCGAAAAAATAAAAAAAAGTTTTCCTTTAGTAAAGCCTAATTTAGTGCGCGCAACTACCGGCGAAAAAATAAAATCAGTACATTCTGCTTTACAAAGAACCTTGGACAATTTGGTAAAATTAAGGCAGGATTTACATACCAAATTAAATAAATTTGTTGAAGAAAAAGGCATAAAAAAATAGAGGTTTGAAACCTCTATTTTTTAAAATTATAAAATATATTCTTTTAAATGCTTCATAGCATTAGAATCTCTAAGTTTTTTAAGAGCAATATCTTCTATTTGTCTGATTCTCTCTTTTGAAAATCCGAAAATTTTGCCTAATTGTTCAAGAGTTTTGCTTCTGCCGTCATTTAATCCGAATCTTTCTCTGAGAATAGCCTGTTCTCTTTCTGTAAGAATAGATAAAGCTTGCATTACATTTTCATGAAGAAGATTATCCATTGCTCTGACGTGAGGAGAAACAGCTTCTGCATCTGGAACGTAGTCCTCAAGATAAAGATCTTCGCCTATAGGCAAGTCAAGGCTCATTGGTTCTCTTGACATGGCTTTTTTTACACATGCAACTTTATCAGGCGAAAGTTTCATTGTTTTTCCTATTTCTTGAAGAGTCGGTTCTCTGCCTAATTCAAGGGTTAGTATCGTTTTAACTTTCTTATATTGTCTTATTTTGTCAGACATGTGGACGGGAATACGTATAGTTCTTGAAGTATTAGCAATACAACGAATTATAGTCTGTCTTATCCACCATGTTGCGTAAGTGCTGAATTTAAAACCGCGCCTGTAGTCAAATCTTTCAGCTGCACGTATTAAGCCGAGGCTTCCTTCTTGAACTAAATCCATAAAAAGTACGCCCTGTCCGACATATTTCTTGCAAATACTTACCACAAGCCTTAAATTTGCCTGAACCAATTTTGCTTTAGCAATTTCAGCTTCTTCTTTTTTTCCTTCCTTGATTTTTCTGCCAAGCTCAATCTCTTCTGCTGCATTAATCATGGATTTTCTGCCAACGTCTCTTAAATACATTTGCAGAATATCATTTGCTCTGAATTCCTGATTAAAAATCTTTTTATGCTTGGGAACATCTTTTAAATCGGCCGTTTCCGGCTTAAGATCTTCGTCAGCTTCTGTAAAATCTTCATCTTCTAAATCATCTTCCATTTTGGCAAGATATTCAAAATCTATGTCGCTACTCGTTTTGGTGTTTAATTTTGCTAAATCCAAACCTGTCATTCCTAACCACCTTTTTAATTTTGACTCTTCTAAATTGAAAAAAGAGTACAAATTTGTACTAATTAATGTGCATAGTATTCAGGACGAAAACTAAGACTATTTGTTTCAAAAAAGTAATTATTTTATCCGATTTTTTATATAAAATTAGTCGATCGGATAATAGATATAGAGATAATGAAAATAGGTTTTCTATGTATAAAAATACGCTAAAATCCCATATAACGAAATGTTACGAGGGCAGGAGTCTTTAATAAAAAGTGTTACAAAACTAAACAATTGTCGTGATTCAATCTCCTCGCAACACTTAAACTTATTGTTTTTTTTGGGTTATATAATATAAGTAATTTTTAATGAAATTTAAATACAAATGTTAAAAAAATATCCGAATAGTGCTGGTAAATTTACTAAAAACTTAATAGAATAATGTATATATAAAGAGAGTTTAGAAGAGTTAAGGTTCAATAAAAACATAAGGGGCTTGAAGGTTGAGTCATAATCAAGAGTTGTCTATTAATAACATCTCGAAGTTTAATTCGCAGAGGGTTAATGTGCATCTTAATGCACGGAAAGCCTTAAGTTCTTTTTATGCGAGTAATGGCAGTAAGTCGCAAAGGTTTTTATATCAGCAGTCTTTAGATCCTTTAGAGGTTATAACAGAATTTTATAATTCTGCAATGGCAGATAATTCTATAGAAGAAATTTATGACAGACTTCATTCTACAGCTGTCAAATTGGGATATAACTTCACGGCGTTGGGTATCCCAGATTCAACAAATACAGAATTAAGCATTACATTTACAGATTTTACAAAAAATATTTATTCATTAAAACAATCTCTTGAAGATCCTGAAAATATTATTGTAAAAAGCTTTAATGACAGAACAAGAAAACATTCAAGTTATATAAGTTTCCCTGAAGTTAGTCATATTGAAAATAATCAGTGCGTAATTATTCCACTTGTTTCTCAGGATGAAAGCCAAGGTATTTTTATTGCGGGTGCAGCTTTAAAAGATCATAAAAACGATGAAATTATGAACAGTTTGTGTACTTATGCCACTCTTTTGATTGCAAACATTCAATTAAAAGAAAAACTTTCTTCTAACAGCGGCATAGATAACTTGACAGGGCTTCATACTCATAAAGTATTTCAGGAAAGCTTAACTCAATCAATTAAAAAGGCAGAAAAAATAGGTGAAAGTCTATCTGTTATAATATTTGATATCAATAATATTGCAAGAATAAATAGAGAGTTCGGTCATGCTAAAGGTGATGAAATTATTTGTCTCATAGCTGAAAAAATCAGAAAAAATATCAGGGTGAAAGATATTGCAGGTCGTTTTGGCGGAGATGAAATCGCAGTTATACTTCCGGGCGCTGATAATACAAAAGCATGCTATGTGGCAAAACATATAAATAATGCTTTGTCAGCCTGCTGTATTGAAGGTGTCGGTCATGTTAAAGCCAGTATAGGTGTTGCTACTTATCCTGAATGTGCAAAAGAACAGGAAAAATTATTGATACTCGCTGAGCAGGCAATGCTTATTTCAAAACATGACAGTCACAAAAATGGCATGGCTGCCGTAGTTAGCGCGCAGGATATGAATTTCTGGAATAAAATTGCTTTAGATACTTTAGCCCGCGTCATCGCTAAAAGACATTCTCAATGGGGTGTAAATTTTGAAGATGAGCTTGTAAAAAGATTCCTTAAATCTAAAAAAATGCCTAAAATTCCTCTTGATGTCGTTTCATCTCTTGCAGGAGCAATTGATGCAAAAGATACATATACAAGAGGTCATTCTCAGGCTGTTTCAATGTATGCAGAAGCTCTTGCTAGAGCTATAAATCTTCCTGAAAAAACCGTTCAAAGGATTAAATTGGCTGCATTGCTTCATGATGTTGGTAAAATAGGCATAACTGAATCAATTTTAAGAAAACCCGGTGCTTTAACAGATCATGAATGGGAAATTATGAAACAGCATCCGGTTATCGGTGCTAAAAAAGTTTTAGAACCGATTAAATCATTGAAAGATTTAATTCCGATAGTTAAACACCATCACGAAAGAATTGATGGCTGCGGATATCCGGACAGATTAAAAGATGATGAAATTCCTGTAGGAGCTAAAATTGTGGCAATTGCAGACGCATTCCACGCTTTGATAAGTCACAGACCTTACAGAAAATCATTAACGCTGGACAGATCAATAGAAATTCTTAGAGCAGGCGCTGGAACACAATGGGATAAAGAGATGGTAAGTAAATTTGTTTCAATTGCTCCGTCTTTATGCACAAAACCATAGATATGTAATAAAAATTAAACCTTAACTTTATATGTCCTGCTTTTTTAAGCAGGCTTTTTGTATGTAAAATCATTTTGAAGTAAAATAGTTTAAAATCAATTATCAAGGAAAAAATAATGGATAAGCTTTTATTCGGGACAGCCGGAATACCAAATAAAACAAATCCAAGGACATATGAAAACGCTTTTCATGACCTTGTTGAAATGAAACTTGGCTGTATGGAAATAGAATTTGTCCGCGGTGTTAATATGAATCCAAATACTCAGCCTATTGTGAAAAAAGCTGCACAGGAAAAAGAGTTGGTTTTAACAGCGCATGGTCCTTATTTTATTAATTTAGCTTCTCCTGAACAAGATAAAGTTGAAGCCAGCGTTAAAAGAATTCTTGATACAGCGCGTGTGGCTTATGTCTGTGGGGGCTACAGTATAACTTTTCATGCTGCCTTTTATATGGGGCAGGATAAAAAACTTGTTCATCATCAGGTCAAATCGAAAATGACTGAAATTATAAATACTTTAAAATCTGAAAATATTAAAATATGGGTTCGTCCTGAACTTACAGGAAAAGGCACTCAGTGGGGTGATTTGGATGAGCTTATTCAGCTTTCCAATGAAGTTGAAATGGTGCTTCCCTGCATAGATTTTGCGCATCTTCACGCTAGAAGCAATGGAAATTGGAATACTTACGATGAATTTGCAAGGGTTTTTGAAAAAATGGGAACTGAAATTGGCCAACACGCGTTGGAAAATTTCCACGCACACATTGCAGGAATTGAATATACAGCTAAAGGCGAGCGAAAACATCTCAATCTTGAAGAATCAGACCTTAAGTATAAAGAATTAATGAAGGCTTTTAAAGATTTTAACGTGAAAGGCACTATAATTTGCGAGAGTCCTGACATCGAAGACGATGCAATTCTTTTGCAGAAGACTTATGAATCTTTAAAATAAAGAAAGGTATTTATGAAAAAGAAGTTAATATCATTTTCTCTTGCTATGTTGTTACTTTTACAGACCAGTTGTGCGTTTGCAGAGAATTTAATAAGCTGGGAAGAAATTTGTCCAACTACATATCAAAATGTTAAGTACCATAAACAGTTTTATAAAACGCAAATGACACTGGGTGTACTTTTAACAGCCAGTCTTTTTGGTATCGGACTTGGTATACCTATGTTAGCAATAACTCAACAAACACAGGATAATAATTATTGGGCTCTCAGAAAAAAAGAATATGATAAATCGGTTGCAGCATGCGAAAGTGCCGAGAATAAAACCATGTGTTATATGCAAATAAGGGAAGATGAGTTAAGAAAAAATCAGGAACACAGCTTATCGACCACTAAAAGCAGTAAAAATATTGATAAATCCACTTATTATTAGAAGTTAAGGTTATGGCGTACAAAGATTTACAGGATTTTATAAATACACTTAGAGAAAAAAATGAGCTTCTGGAGATTGATTTTCCAGTGAGTTCCGAGTTGGAAATCACTGAAATTACTGACAGGGCGAGCAAAGGCAAAGATTTTCCAAACAAAGCCCTTTTGTTTAAAAACGTTGAAGGCTATGAGGTTCCTGTTTTGACGAACGCTTTCGGGTCTTTTGAAAGAATGGCGTTTTCTCTTGGGGTTGATAACGTAAAAGAAATTGCTGAAAGAATAAAGGAATTAATAAAGCCTGAAATTCCTGATTCCTGGGCAGGAAAAGCGACCTTGATGCCAAAACTTCTTGAAGTTAGCCAATTTTTTCCGCAGGGGTGTTTTAGTGCTCCTTGTCAGGAAGTTGTAATAAAAGATTTAAGTCAGCCTATTCTTGACAAATTGCCGATTTTAAAATGCTGGCCGCAAGACGGAGGAGCTTTTATCACGCTTCCGTTAGTCATTACAAAGAATCCCCATACAGGAAACAGAAATATGGGGATGTACAGGCTTCAGAAATTTGATAATACTACCACAGGAATGCACTGGCATAAGCATCATGACGGTGCCAAGAATTTTCAGGAGTCTAAAAAGCTCGGCAAGAAGTTTGAAATTGCTGTTGCATTAGGCTGTGATCCTGCTATAACTTATGCAGCAACTGCTCCTGTTCCGTCGGGGATTGATGAGATGATTTTTGCGGGATTTCTCCGTAAAAAGCCCGTAAAACTTGTAAAATGCAAAACCGTTGATATAGAAGTTCCTGCTGATGCGGAAATTATTCTCGAAGGGTATGTGGATTTAGAGGAAGAACGCACAGAAGGACCTTTTGGTGATCATACAGGCTATTATAGTCTTGCTGACAAGTATCCTGTTTTTCATATTACTTGCATGACTCACAAAAAAAATCCTGTTTATCCTGCTACTATCGTCGGGAAGCCTCCACAGGAAGATTGTTATATGGGAAAAGCTACAGAGCAGATTTTTCTGCCTGTATTGCGTTTGATTTTGCCGGAAATAGTTGATATGAATTTGCCGTTTGAAGGGGTGTTCCATAATTGTGCTATCATAAGCATTGACAAGAAATTTCCCGGTCATGCGAATAAAATCATAAATGCTGTCTGGGGTTTGGGGCAGCTTATGTTCACAAAATTTGTTATAATAGTTGATTTTGATGTTGATGTGCATGATATTTCCGCGGTGAGTTGGAAAATTTTCAACAATACTGATCCTTCCAGGGATTGTGTTATTACAAAAGGACCTCTTGATGTGCTTGATCATTCCTGTGATTTGTTGGGCTTTGGCGGGAAGATGGGTATTGATGCCACAAAGAAATGGGCGGAAGAAGGTTTTACCCGCGATTGGCCTGATGAAATTGTGATGTCAGAGGACATCAAGAAAAGGGTTGATGAAAAGTTAAAAAAGTTTCGTTTATAGAAGGGTTTACCACCCTTTACCCGTCTTCATTTTCTTTTGATGCAAAAGAAAACGAAGCAAAAGAAAACTTTAGCCC
>MFRJ01000122.1:2476-5933 GCA_001784535.1 Candidatus Melainabacteria bacterium GWA2_34_9 | reverse complement strand
TTTTATTAAACCAATTGTCTAATTTATATACGCAAGGAGAAGAATAATGAGCGAAATCAGAATTCAAAACATCAATATCGTTAATCCGCAAAAGCCAGTTAAAGCTCAAACAGCTGAAGAGAAAACACCTGAAATACAACCACAGGCTCCTGTAATAAATCCAAAATCAGCTGATGAAGTTCTGGATTTCCTCTCTAATTCTTCTGTTCTTGCTGTGAATAAAGGCAGCCAAGCTAAAGGCAAAAGAATTGAAGTCTCTAAACATGTTAATGCTGAACAGGCATCAAGAATTGCAGATTCTGTAAATAAATTTTTTACAGGAATGGAAAAACACGTAGAACAAGCTGTAAAAGAATTCAATTTAACTCCATCTCAAGCTCAAAATTTGACGGCTCTACAATTTAATCAACGATTTGATGATGAAGATTTTGCTATAATAGCATCCGGTGAACGTTTAATTATCAGATAGTCAGGAAAGGAAGTTTAATATAAATAAAGAACCGAAATCTTTAAGATTTCGGTTCTTTATTTATATATGTATATTAAATCTGATCGTTATCTATTAAATGTTGCCTGATATTATTTAAAGCAGCCTGTACAATCCTTGTAATCCTCGATGAAGAAAGACCAACCTGCGTTGCAATATCTTTTATTTGCAAGTTTCTGTAAAAACGATATTCCACAATAGTTCTTTCTTTCGGAGGAAGACTTGCAATAGCTTTTTTTATGGCTTTACTTAATTCAACAAGTTCAAGCCTTTCATCCGGAAGCGCTCCGGTGTCTTTAATAAAGTCAAATGGAGAATCATTATCAGAAGCATCCGATATACTGTCAATGGATAGTATTGTTGAATAAATACCTTCCCTGATTTTTTCAGGTGCTAAATCAATTTCTGAAGAATCCGAATCAGTTTCCTCTCCTTCAGATTTTGCTGCTTTGTATGAATACCATCTGTAACGATTACGAAGTTCATTTCTAATCGCCCATCTTACAGCAGTTCCTATATATGATTTATTGTACTTTTCAAGTTGTTCAGTGGTTTTATTTTTCACAAGGGCTTGTATAGCAATAATACCGATACTCACAAGCTCTTCATATTCCACCATGTGTGATGGAATACGTCTTTGTTCTATTCTTGCGACCTTCTCGATTATTTCTATGTATTCTTTTACTTGACTTTGCACAATAAATTAAACTCTCTATCAAATTTATTTAAGTTGTGTAGTTTTCAATATTATTTTCTTTATGTAAATTATATACAAATAATAAAATTTCCGCTACCGCTTTATATAATTCTGGTGGAATTTCTCTGTTAACATCAACAAATCTGTATAATGCTCTTGCTACAGGCGGGGTTTCTATCACAGGAATATTATGTTCTTTAGCTATTGCAACGATTTTTTTTGCAAAAAGCTCTGTTCCTTTTGCAATAACTTTAGGTGCTTTCATAACATCAGTGTTATATTTTAAAGCTACTGCAACATGTATAGGATTTGTTGTGATAAAATCAGCTGACGGTACGGCATCAAGCATACTTTGCTGAAGCATTTGCATACGTCTCTGCCTTAAAGCAGCTTTTACATGAGGATCTCCTTCGCTGTTTTTGTATTCATCTTTCATCTCTTTGAAGGACATTTTCTGATCTTTAAGGAACTTCCATCTTGTAAAAAGATAATCAGCTCCTGCAATTACCAAAAATATTGTTCCTGCTTTTGTGACAAAGTCAATTACTATTCTACCAAATTCATACAAAATAGAGAACGTGTTTTCTATCGCACACAGCCCAAGTAAAGCAGTAATATGATCCTTGAACACTATATACGCCACAAACCCCAGTATTAGAACTTTTACAATATTTTTTACCAGTTCAAAGTATGTTTTTGATGATAAAAATATACCTTTAAATCCGTTAACAGGGTTTAGCTTATCGAATTTTGGCTCTATTGTTTTTGTAGCAATCATCGGTCCTACCTGAATAAAGTCTCCAATAATTGAAACCAGCATCGACAAAAACATAATTGGACCAACTATTACAACCATCGGCAATATTGTTAATAAAAGCAAATAAGAACTGCCTATATTTTCGACACTTTTATTTGGAATTTGCTCATAAATAAGGACAAACATCTTTGAAATCTGTTCCCATATAATAGGAGCAATGGTATTCAATATCATAAACATAGCCAACAAAGATATAGCCGTAGAAAAGTCTTTGCTTTTAACTACCTGACCTTCTTCTTTTGCTTTTTTTAGCTTCTGAGGCGTCGCATCAAACTGCTTATCTTCATCCGACATTTTATTTTAGTCCTTCTTGTATTTTAATATTATACTTAAAACCCCTTCTTAATTCTCTTTTTCAAAAACTATTTTAAACTTTCTTATATTTTCGATAAGATATATTTATGAAAATCCTTACTTTTGATACAAGCACAGAAACAATGTACGTCACTATCGACAATGATAGTGACGTTGAAGCATATAAAATCATTGAAACTACAGAGAAAAGTTATAATTCAGCTCATCTGATTCCTGTGATTATTGAACTTCTTCAAGGGCAGAACCTTACACTGCAAAATATTAAAGCGATAGGAGTAAACATAGGACCGGGAAGCTTCACCGGAATCAGAGCTTCTGCCACAGTGGCAAAAGTTATGGCGCAACAGCTTGATATTCCTGTGGTCGGGGTTTCTTCACTAGAAATTTATTCGCTTTTGAATAATACAGAGAAAGACTCGCTTGTTTTGCTTGATGCAAGACGGGGAAAAGCTTATATCGCGGTCTACGGACAGGACGGAAATATAATTCTTGAACCACAGGCTATAGAATATGAAAACGCTGTCGAATATGCAAAAAACAACGATTTATTTATAATTTCCGACAAAAAAATGTCAGAAGGATTAAATGAAGCAGGATTAAAATGCTTAAATCTTTCTGAAGTAAAAGAGAATTTTGGATTATTCCTTGCAAAATCAACCTATAAGCATTTAAGTAGTCAAAAACAAGCAGATTCCTTTAAATGGCCCAATTTAAATCCTCTTTATATTCAGCCTCCGCCGATTTCAACTGCGAAATCAAAGAGCAAATTATAATTTATCCATTATTTTAAGCATTTGTTTGGCTCTTTGCAGTAAAGTATGAGATTGTTCTACTTTTTTGCAGCCGCTGCCTTGTATTTCATTTCTTAATGCATGGTTATCAAGATATTTATTAAGTTTTTGCGTTAAATCATCTAAATCATAATAAAAAACAAAATCTTTATCAGCTTCAAAATACTTTTCCGTATCTTTTACATAATCGGTAATTAAAAAAGAACCCGTTGCAAGAGCTTCCAGTACCCTTGAATTCATGCTTGAAGGTCCTTGCTCCATTGTTATGTTTAAAACGATATCGCAATTGTGATAAGCCGCAGCAAGCTCTTTTTCTCCGTTCAAGAAACCTTTATAACATTTTTTGTATT
>MFRJ01000122.1:0-2439 GCA_001784535.1 Candidatus Melainabacteria bacterium GWA2_34_9 | reverse complement strand
AAGAATTCCTGACTTCTCTATTTTTATGGAAGTATCAGAATTTTTATAATTTTCAAAATCAATGCCCGTAGGGACATAATAAACATCGTTTTTAAAATCACTTAAAAACGATTCATCCCAACAAAATACGATTCCTTTTGATTCAGATAATTTATCATAAAGAGTTAAATCTCCGGCATGCGCAAATGTTGACTTTGGATCATCAATAAAAAAATGACAAACAGGCACATTTAAATTGTTTATAATTTTTTCGGTATCTTCTCTTATAAAATGCGCATAATCCATACCTAAAACGAAATCCGGCTTAAACTCATTAATCTTTTTTTTATCAAACTCTCTGACGTCCATCATTAAAATTTTATGTCCGAGCTGCTCAAATCCTTTTGCAATACCTTTTATTAAAATATCCCCGATTATGCTTATAGGATTTATAACAAAAATCTTGTATTGTTTCATTTTTTATTTAACCCCCTAATATAATGTATGAAAAAGCTTCATCGATTCTTCAACTACTTTATCCATATTAAAGTACTTATAACAGCCTAATCGCCCTGCAAAATAAATTTTTTCAAGGCTTTCGGCTTCTTTTTTGTATTTTTCATAAAGTTTATAATTTTCTTTTTGAGGAACAGGATAATAAGGATCGCCTTCTGCGCTTGAGTATTCTTTAACTATTGTTGTATTAGGTCTTTTCTGATAAGTCCAATGCTTAAACTCTGTAATTCTGGTAAAGTCATAATCATTAGGATAATTAACAACGGCAGCTTCCTGATAAAATTCTTTATCAACTGTTTCAAACTTAAAATTAAGACACCTATAAGGCAATTTACCGAACTTAAACTTAAAAAATTCATCTATACACCCTGTAAAAATAAGTTTTTCAAACTTCAATTCGTTTTGTATTTCTAAAAAATCAGTATTCAAAAGTATTTTTATCTTTGGATGATCAAGCATGTTTTGTATCATCCGGGTATAACCCTCTTGAGGCATTCCCTGATATCTGTCGGTGAAATATCTTGAGTCATTGTTTGTCCTGACAGGCACTCGGGCTATAACTTCGGGTTCAAGCTCCTCAGGGTACACTCCCCATTGTTTTTTTGTGTAATTTTTAAATATTTTTTCGTAAATATCTTCGCCAACCTGACTTACAATAACATCTCTCGAGTTTTTTATTTCGGCTATATCTATTTTTTGATTGTTATAAAACTCTATTAGTTCTTCAGTATCATAAGATTTTGAATATAAAATATTAATAGTATCCTGATTTATGGGAACTGGGACTTTTTTCCCGTCAACATATGCCAAAACTCTGTGTTTATAGTCGTTCCATTCGGTAAATCGACATAGAAAAATCCATACATCTTCATTATTTGTATGAAAAATATGAGGACCATATTTCTGTACAAGAATTTCATTTTCATCAAAGAAATCATAAGTATTACCTGCTATATGATTTCTTTGATCTATAATTAAAACGCTATCGCCTTTATCAGCAAGCAATCTAGCAATGGTGCTACCTGCCAAACCTGCTCCTACTATAATATTTTCAAAATCCAGCATTAATGAACCCTAAAATCAGCATATTCTACTCATTGCAGTTTAGCATAAATTTGCCTGTTGGAACTCCGTTTATAAACCGGTTTTTCCTGATTTTTCCTGTAATAATTCCCATTTGGTAATTTCGTCTTTTGCTTCCTGAAGATTAGGAGCTTCAGACGCTAAATCTATATAACTTTTCATATAACTTATGGCTTTATCATAATATTTTAGCTCTCCATATACCATGGCTGCATTAAAATAAAGTTTTGGTAGATAAGGAGCTAATTTTAGGGCCTTTTTGTATTCGTTCAGGCTTCCCTGTAGATCATTTCCTGTAAGTAAGACTCCTGCTCTTATCATATGTTTACGAGTATTTTCATCTATTGGAGGCAATCCCGGAAGTTGATGCACAAGATTAAAAAGATTGTTTTTCAGTTCTTTACTTTTATTTTCATCACTATTAAAAGCTATTGCTACGGTATATTCACCTAAAGCACTTTTCAAATCGCCATTTCTTTGGAAATTAAATGCTTTTTCCTCATGAGCTTGTGCTATTTGATTAAGAACTTGTGATAGTTTCTGATAATCTTTGTTAAGTGGGGGAAGTTGAGAAATTCTGTCATCTTCAGGTATAAAAGCAACCGCTTCATTTATTCTGCCAAGCTTCGCGTATGCAATAGCTTTGCCTAATTTTAACTGTTCTTCATCTGATGGAAATGGAACAAAGAAATAAAGAAAAGAAAAATTGTACAAACGGGCATTTTCTATCAACCCTGAATTTATCCCGGATAATGTACCCAGAGCCGTAGTATAATCGCCTTTATCAATTTTTGACAGACCATAAGCAAGTTTTGTATTTACAGCTTCAGGATAAAGCGCATAAGCTTTTTCAGCGTCCCA
>MFRJ01000121.1 GCA_001784535.1 Candidatus Melainabacteria bacterium GWA2_34_9 | reverse complement strand
ATAAAAAATTTTTTGATTTTAAATAGGTATATAGGTACCAGTTTGCTAAAAAAGAGCCGCCCCAAATACAATTTGTTTTTAATAGCTTTAATTATAGGAGTTAAATAAAAGAAAAATGAAAAGAAAGATTATTAAAATTAACGAAGAAAAATGTACAGGATGTGGTGTTTGTATTCCTGATTGTCCCGAAGGCGCGCTTCAGCTTATTGACGGAAAAGCCAGACTTGTAAGTGATTTGTTTTGCGATGGACTTGGAGCTTGTATAAAAGCATGTCCAACGGGAGCTATGACAACAGAAGAACGCGAAGCCGAGCCTTACGATGAATATAAAGTTATGGAAAACGTTGTAAAGGGCGGAAAAAACGTAATTAAAGCTCATCTTGTACATTTAAAAGACCATGGACAAGATGAATTTTTTAATCAGGCAGTGGATTATTTAAAGAAAAACAGTTTTGAAGTTCCTGTTCTTGAGGCTAAACCTTTAGCTTGCGGATGTCCCGGGTCTTTTCAGATGTCTTTGGGGCAAAAAGATTTAAGTCAGGTGAAAAAACAATCTCCCCAGCCTGCTCAAGCGGCAAACTTGCAGTCAGAACTTAATAACTGGCCGATTCAACTTAAATTATTAAACCCAAACGCTCCATATCTTAAAAACGCTGATTTGCTTATTGCGGCTGATTGTACAGCATTTGCTTATCCGAATTTCCATCAAAAATTTCTTAAAAACAAAGTTCTTATCATGCTTTGCCCGAAGCTGGATAGTGATTTAAATGTATATGTTGATAAGCTTGCCGGCATTTTTGAAACACAGGAAATTAATTCCGTAACAATAGTGCATATGGAAGTCCCATGCTGCGGTGGTGTTGAAATGATAATAAAAGAAGCACTTAACCAGTCGGGTAAAAATATTATTATGAAGGATTACACAGTATCTTTAACCGGTGAATTGATTTAATGAAGGAGAAGAAGCAAAATGGCATTTACAAATCTTTTATCAAAAATTTTCAACAAAACACAGGAAAATAGCGGTTGTAGTTTAAAAGGAGAAAAATCAATGAGTATGTTTTGTTATCAATGCGAACAAACAGCAAAAGGACAGGGCTGTACAATAAAAGGGGTCTGCGGAAAAGACGAAAAAACAGCTTCTTTGCAGGATTTAATTGTTGACGGACTAAAAGAACTTTCATTTTATGCTTACAGGTTGAAAAAACTTGGTGTTAACACCTCTGAAGCTGACAAAATGGTTATCGAAGGCTTATTTACAACAGTTACAAACGTAGATTTTGACCCTGAAAGACTAAGAAATATTATTCTTGAGCTTACAGAATTAAGAAAAGCAGTAAAAACAAAGTATATTGAAGTAGCTCAGGAAAAAGGAATTATTCCTGAAAAACCTGAAATTCCCGCCCTTGATATATTTTCAGATGATATTGATATTCTTTTCAAGCAGGCTGAAGCGATTTCTATTTTGAAAAGAAAAGAATCAGAAAATGCTGATATCCTTTCGCTTCAGGAAATTATAACCTATGGACTTAAAGGTGCTGCTGCTTACGCGGATCATGCCAGAGCTTTAGGTCATGAAAGTGATGAAGTTTATGAATTTTTCCATGAAGCCTTGAGTTTTCTAACTAAAAAAGCCCCGACTCTTGATGAAGCGCTTGGTTATACTTTAAAAACAGGTGAAGTTAATTTAAAAGTTATGGAGCTTCTTGATGCGGCTAACACGGGAGCTTACGGACATCCTGAGCCTACAAAAGTTCGCGTAACTCCTGTTAAAGGAAAGTCTATAGTTGTTTCAGGTCACGATTTAAAAGACCTTGAAGAACTTTTAAAACAGACTGAAGGCAAAGGAATCAATGTTTACACTCATGGTGAAATGCTTCCATGTCTTGCATATCCTGAACTTAAAAAATACAAACACCTTGTAGGAAATTATGGCGGGGCTTGGCAGGATCAGCAGAAAGAATTTGCCGAATTTCCGGGAGCAATTTTGATGACAACAAACTGTATTCAGGATCCAAAGCACTACACAGGCAGGATCTTTACTACAGGACTTGTTGCATGGCCTAATGTTGTTCATGTTGCTGATAAAAACTTCCAGCCTGTAATTGATGCAGCTCTTGAAGCAGAAGGTTTTACGGAAGATGCAGAAGAAAAATATATTACCATAGGCTTTGGAAGAAACGCTGTTTTGGGAGTGGCTGACAAAGTAATAGACGCTGTAAAAGCCGGTCAAATCAAGCATTTCTTCTTGATAGGCGGATGTGACGGAGCAAAAAGCGGAAGAAATTACTATACAGAATTTGCTCAAAAAGTTCCTCAAGACAGCGTAATTTTAACTCTTGCATGCGGAAAATACAGGTTTAACAAGCTTGAATTTGGTGATATTGGCGGAATCCCAAGACTTCTTGATATAGGTCAGTGTAATGATGCTTATTCTGCTGTAAAAATTGCTGTTGCACTTGCAGAAGCATTTGATACAGATGTAAACAGCCTGCCGTTATCATTTATTCTTTCCTGGTATGAACAAAAGGCTGTTGCTATTCTTCTTACATTATTTTATCTCGGGATTAAAAATATCAGGCTTGGACCAACGCTGCCTGCTTTTGTAACACCGAATGTTTTAAACGTTCTTGTGGAAAAATTTAATATTCAGCCAATAACTACCCCTGATGAAGACTTAAAAGCAATTTTAGGATAAAACAATCAGTAAAAATGGGGGAATATTCCCCCATTTTTATTAAAATTAACAAAGGAGAAACATTATGAGTACAAGTTATAAACCCGAATACGCAAAAACATTAATTAACTTGAAAAATACAATTGGTTATCAGGAAAATTCTATTGTAAGCAAAGTTTTTATTACAAAAGAGCAAACTTCCCTTACTCTGTTTGCTTTTGATGAAGGTCAAGCTATAGATACACATAGTGCGCCTGTGGATGCAATTGTTCAGGTAATTGAAGGTGAAGTTGAAATAGAAATTTCAGGGCAGAAATATGATTTAAAAGAAGGCGAAATGATATTAATGCCTAAAGGCGAACCCCACGCCCTTAAAGCAAAAACAGACTTCAAGATGCTTTTGTTTAAAGTATAAAAAATATAAAGAAAGTAAAAAAACAGCTCTGAAATATCGAATCAGGGCTGTTTTTTCGTAATTATGCGTCTGTTTAAATTTTAAATACAGATACCTGTTTTGTAAGTTTGTTTGCAACGTCAGCAAGGGTTTGAGCACTTGTACTGATTTCTTCAAGGCTTGCTGTCTGTTCTTCTGTGATGCTTGAAATTTCTTCGGCACTTGCAGCTGTTTCTTCTGTTATTGCCGAGATGTTTTCTATCATTTGCACTAATTCTTCAGAATTTTTTGCTACTACATCTATTTCTTTTGATATTCCCTGTATTTTATTATTAGCTGCTTTTGCTTGAATAATAATATTATCAAGGGCTTTTCCTGCATCACTTATTACAAAAACACCTTCTTCTACTTCATTTGTTGCTTTATTCATTGTGGTTACTGCAACTTGTGTTTTATTCTGAATTTCTTGTATCATTGCAGTAATTTTTTCTGTGGCATCTGCTGATTGTCCTGCCAGTTTTTTAACTTCATCAGCTACGACAGCAAACCCTTTACCGTGTTCGCCTGCTCTTGCTGCTTCTATCGCTGCATTAAGAGCAAGAAGATTTGTTTGACCTGCTATGTTTTTGATTAAGTCAACGATTTGTTCGATTTCTGAGCTTAGTTTTCCTAACTCTGAAATGTTTAATGAAATATTTCCCGTTACATTTTTTATACTGTCTATTTTGTTTACTGCTTTTTTAATGTATTCAGCGCCGGCATTAGCATTTGTTTCAGTGTTATTTCCTAATTGTGCGATTATTTTTGCTTCTTCTGACACGCCTTGTATTATTTTATTCATTTTATTAATGTTAACAGCACCATCTTCAACATTTTTGGAGATTTCCTGAGCGCCCTGTGCCAGTTGAGCTGTGCTGGTGGATGCTTGCTGTGCTCCTTCTGCTGTTTGTTCTGCGGCTGCATTTAATTCTTCCGAGCCTGCTGAAATTTCTTCCACGGATTGATTTACTTGTTTAACCAGTTCTTTTAAATTTTCAGCCATTTTATTAAAAATTATTGCTAAATCAGCAATTTCATCTTTTGTATCAGGAGTGATTTTGACAGTTAAGTCACCTTCTGCAACTTTTAAAGAATTTGTTTCTATATTTTTTAAAGCATTAGTTAGTGATAAATAAAAACCCGCAAATAAATACCCGATCATAGAAAGAATTAATAATGTAAAGAAAATTGCGACGGGTTCCTGATCTTTATATTTTTTTACTCTTTTTGTAACTAATAGTTCTTCTTTTTGAGCAACAGAATCATAAAATTTCATATTATTGCTCAAGGCTTTATCAGAAACAGATTTTAATTGATCCAGTGAAACAGTTTTTCCATCAATAATTTTATTCACTAAAACAAGAAATTCTTTATTTGTTGAATAAGCATTGTTAAATGGAGTATCGAGGTTAATTTTTGTAGATGAATTAAATCCATATATAACAGAAATATCTGATTTTAAAATTTCATTTATTTCGTCTATAAGAGTTGAAAGTTGTATTAATTCTTTTTCGTTATTTTTATTTGCAGTCAGATTTTTTGTGCCCAAAATTTGCGCTTGATTTATTTTTTCAAGCAAATTAGGCAATTTAAGGCTATAAATATCCATTAAATAATATGTATCAAGATCAGGATCAAGAACAAGATTTGATGTGTCATTAATATGGCTTATCAATGCAATAACCTGATTTATAACTTCTGTTTGTTTATCAAAATTATTTGCATTTTGCCAGTTAGTTTTTATTTTTTGCCAGTCTTCTTTAACTTGAAGCGTTTCATTTAATTTATTATCTTCTGTATCGGTTAATTGAATATATTTGTTTATTTCTTCAGTTGAAGGGGTTTCCCCTTTGTATGATAAATTTCTGTATTCCTGCATATCAAAAAGCAAGTTTCTTAAAGGGTTTATATATTGAATGCCAAGGTTTTCTTTTAAACTAAAATCCGCTTGAGATTGTAAGTTAGATAATAGTAAATAAATTATACCAACGGCAAGAAAAACAACTGATAAACCTAATAAAGCAAATTTTTGAGTATATTTTAGTCTATTCATAATTAATACACTAAAATTAAATAATTTCTTCATCGATTATTTTTCTCCGGTTTGTTTCTAATTCAATAAAAATGATGAATTTTTTCTATATTTTAAAAATTTAAAACCTGCATAGCCTTTTCTTAAAGTTTGCAGGTTTATTAATAAACAAATAAAAAGAATTCCGTTTCAAATTAATGAAATTAATAATAGGTTATATTCTATTTTTAGTAAAGTTTATTATGTAAAATTATTAAGAAGAGTTAAGTCGAATTACCTAATTCTTTATATGAGATTTAAAAACAAAAAGTTTCTTATGTTAATTAAAATATGTCCGTAATCGGATCGCGGTTAATGCAGTCAATCGCCATGCCAGCGGTTTTTGTAAGTTCTTCCGGAACGCCTTTTATGTTCGTAAGTTGTCTTAAAAGGTCAATTGTTCTTTTGAAAATTCTTACGATATCGCCTTCGCCTGTTTCAAGCCCGTCAAAAAGTGCTTCCCATTCTTCGCCGAGGACCCATTGTTCAATAAGGGCTGAATAATCCGAATTTAAGAATATCGGAACGTTTACATCATGTTCCTGCTGAATTCTCAAAAGAAATCTTCTTAATTCATTAGCTTCATGAAGTGTTTTTCTGATGTTTTTACTTACCCTGAATTTCTGATATGTTTCTGTTCTGACATCTTCTGTTACAACAGCACAGAGAAGTGCCGCAAGCTCTGCATGGGAAAGATCGTTTAAAATCCCTCTGTTTATGAGTTCTATAAAGAAAATTTCATTTTCTGTCCTTGCAGTAGCAGTCATTAAGCCTTTTGATGTCGGATAGTTTCCTTCAAGGTGCCCTGTAATTTCTGCAACTTGCATTAGATTCAAGAATTGACGCCAGTAAATATCTTTTTCATATTCAATAGCTTCACTTATTTTCCTGTATTTTTTGGTAAATCTTGGCAAAATATCCAGATCTTTTATGTGTTTCTGGTATTTTCTGCAAATTTCGCATTTTGATTGTGAAATTTTTTCGTGAAGTTCTTTTGTTTTGTTTTCATATTCTAAAACTTCGGGCGCATTATGCATCCCGGCTTCCTGAGCCTGTCTTTTAAGTGTTTTTGTTATCTTTTTATGCTGAATATAAAGATTTTTGTTCTTGTTATATTCCTCAACATCTTGATTTGTAAGTTTGAATGGACAATAGAAGTTTTCTATACTTTCAACAATTTTTCTAATTCTTTCCTGCTCTGTATAAAGAGGTTTTAATCTTTCTGTAGCAGAGTGATACCCGAAACTTTTCAGGATAAGTTCACGTGAATCCTCAAGAGAAAACCTTTGAAGCAAGTTTAAGACCATTGAATAACTGGGAGTAAATCTACTTTCTAGAGGGTTAGCTTCAGAAGCAGCAAGTTCGGCAATTTCTTCAGGGTGGTGGAAAGAATCCCCAAGAGTTACAACATAACCGACTTCATCCATTCCTCTTCTTCCGGCTCTTCCAGACATTTGAAGAAATTCGCTCGGGGTTAAAATTCGGTGACCGTCATCTGATCGTTTGCTTATAGAGCTTATAATAGTGGTTCTTGCAGGCATGTTTATACCTGCAGCAAGTGTTTCCGTTGCGAATACGACTTTTATAAGTCCCTGTTGGAATAATTTTTCTATTAAGCCCTTCCATCCAGGCAGTAAACCGGCATGGTGAGAGGCAACTCCTGAATATAAAAATTCCAGCTGTTTGCTTTTAGCTAAGTAAGGGTTATCAAGGACATATTCGTCTATAATTTGTGATAATCTTCTTTCTTCAAAATCGTTTAAAAGCTTTAATTTAGTGCAGTCTTCAAGGTATTTGTTGCATTTTTTTCTGCTGAAAGCAAAGTAAATAGCAGGAAGCATGTCTTTGTCGTTCAGAATTTTTACGAGTTTGACGTGGGTTTTTTCTTCTTCTCTGCCTCTTTGTTGAAATCTTGGCTGTCTTTTTTCAGGTTTAATAGTATTATTAAGACTTTTTCCTCCGTTTCCGCTGAAAAGAGGGACAATTTTATGATCCATTGAAGGGGCAAAGTAAAAATGTCTGAGAGGTACAGGTCTAAAATCACTGTTTATAAGCTCGGTTTGACCATGAACACTGTTTATCCAGTCTGTAAGTTCTGTCGCATTTGCTATGGTTGCAGAAAGAGCCACTATTTGTATATTATTAGGGCAGTAAATAATGCTTTCTTCCCATACAGTGCCTCTTTGTTCATCATTCATGTAATGAACTTCGTCCAGAATTATGTATTGAACATTTTTGAGGTTTTCTTCGACTTTTCCAAGGCTCGTTCCATAGAGCATATTTCTGAAAACTTCGGTTGTCATTACGACAATCTGGGCATCTCTGTTTAAGGAAGTGTCTCCTGTAAGCAATCCAACCTTATCTTCTCCGTATTTTGCGGAGAAATCGTTGAGCTTCTGGTTGCTTAAGGCTTTTAAAGGTGTGGTATAAAAAACCCTTTTGCCCTGTTCTATCGCCCTAATTATTGCATGTTCGGCAATTACGGTTTTTCCTGCACCTGTCGGAGCGCAAACTACAACACTCTTCCCCTTGTTAATATGTTCTGCAGCTTCTTTTTGGAAATCATCCAGCTCAAAAGCAAAGCCATATTTTTTTTGTTCACTATCACTCATTTTTTTATTTAACAATCATAAAAATTCTATAAACGTTCTGCTTATACGATAGCAGAATATTTAAGCATATACCAGTTAAATCTTTTAGTCTTTCTTATTAAAGAATTTCTCTCCTGCCTTCAAGGGCGCGGGCGAGTGTAACTTCATCAGCATACTCTAAGTCAGCCCCTGCAGGAAGTCCGAAAGCAATTCTTGAAACCTTTATTCCCAGCGGTTTTATTAATCGGCTTAAGTAAAGGCTTGTTGCTTCGCCTTCTACAGAAGGATTTAAGGCAAGGATAACTTCTTCGGGGTTTTCTTTGCCGAGTCGTTCTAAAAGTTCTTTTATTCTCAGGTCATTTGGGGTTATTCCGTCAAGCGGGGAGATTAATCCCTGCAAAACGTGGTATTTGCCTTTGTATTCCCTTGTTCTTTCAAGAGCGATAAGGTCTTTTGTTTCTTAAACAACGCAAATCATATGTTCATCACGTCTTGTATCAGTGCAGATTTCGCAGGGATCTTCGCTGGACATATTAAAACAGGTTCTACAGTATTTAATTTTTTCTTTAGCTTCAAGTATTGCATCACAAAATTTTTGCACTTCCGCAGAAGGCATCTTGAGGATTTGAAAAGCCATTCTTTGTGCTGATTTTGGACCGATACCGGGTAATTTTTGGAATTCCTCGATAAGTCTGGCTAAGGGTTTTGTGTACTGCATTTAGAATAACCCTGGAATATTCATTCCGCCGGTGATTGAGCCCATTTTTGCTTCAGCCATTTCTGCAACTTTTTTATTTGCATCTTTAAGTGCGCCTGTAATAAGGTCTTCGAGCATTTCAACTGTATCCGCATCAACACTTTCAGGATTATCGGGATTTATAGCTTCAGGTTTGATTTTTATTGAAAGAAATTCGTTTTTTCCGTTAAAAACAACTGAAACAACTCCGCCGCCTGATTCGGAAGTTACTTGGATATTTCTTAATTCATCCTGTGTTTCTTCCATTTTTTTCTGCATTTGCTGTGCTTGTTTCATCATTTGCTGGATGTTAAAACCCTTCATCATAATTTTTCCTCCTCGAATTTTTTATATTTTTATTTTAGCAGAATCAGTTTTTATTTATTAGATTGTTTTTTAGAAAAAAATACATACTCTTGTTAAAAACCTGTTTAAAATTTAAAATTACACTAAACCAAGATTTGTTTTTGGATTTATTGAAACGTAAAATAATTGAAGAATAATAGTATTTCAAAAACAGGAATAATAAATTTAAACGGGTACCGGTATAAACAATGAGCTTTATTTCTTATCTTACATATTGTCTTAAGAACGATAAATTACTGAGATGGTCTGACAAATGCATGCCGCTTAAGATTTATGTTGCACCTTTTCGGTGGTATAAAGAAAAAGGGAATGAATATTTCTATTATGCAATGATAAAAGAAGCTTTTGAAATCTGGAAACAGGCTTCCAATGGGAAAATATCTTTTGAATTTGTTGATAATCTTTATGCCTCCCAGATAAATATTGAATGGAAACGTGTAGACAGAACTTCTCTAGGACATTGTTTGTTTAATTTTGATCCCGAAGGCAGGCTTTTTTCCGCAGAAATTGAAATAGGGCTTTCTGATGGTTTGATTCATCAGCAATATGAAAATAAAAACGAAGTCAGGCATACTATTATCCACGAAATAGGGCATGCTTTAGGAGTTAATCATAGTCCTTATCCTGAAGATATAATGTATGTGCCGCACCAATACGGCGTTACTTCTGTTTCAAAAAGAGATATGCTCACTTTAAAATGGCTTTATAATTTCCCTGTCGGTGCAACACAAAAGGAAATTCTCGCTCATTATGATTTTTCTTCCGCTTATACTCTTGATCATTTGATTTATTCTCTTGAAAATCCAAATCAAAAAATAGAAGAGGGGATTTCTCAACAAAAAAGACTAAAGCCTCATCAGGAAAAGGTTTTGCATTATGAGCAGGATACACTTGCTGATATTAATAAGTACAATTTATCTTTGCAAAACATAACTGTTTCATCAAACATGCAGGAATATTTTAAAAAAATAAGAATTCAAAAGAATTTAGAGGGCAAAGATTAGGGCGGTTTTACTTATAAATAATCCGAATAATCAATGACGTTTTTGAAAAATTAATGTATGATGAAATTATTATAAAAATAAAAAACTCGGGTAGCAAATGAATAAAAATTCAGAGATAAAGAGGCTTTTCCCATCTTTTTTAGTAGCTGTTTTTCTTTTAGGTCAGAGCATGCCTTGTTTTAGTCAAGAACAGCAAATTCCGACAGGAATGCAAAGTTCAGGAAATGCTATTCAGGGTGGCGTTGATTATAGTGAGCTTGAAGAAAACAAGGACTTGTTTACAGGTCAAATAGAAGCTGTTCAAAAAGGCGCTAAGCTTAAAATGACAGTTTCCAGTGTTATAAGCAGCGGTTTTCATATTAAAGGTGATGAGTTTTTCGCTGAAATAACAGACGATTTTTCAACGCAGAGCGGAATAGTTATTCCTTCCGGGACTGTTGCTCATGGAATTGTTATAGAGCTTAAAGACAAACAACGTCTTGGCAGAGATGCTTATATGTCAATAAAATTTGATTATTTAATAACTCCGGATAACAGAAAAATTCCTATAGCTGCTAGTATGACAACAAAAAGAAATGCGGCAGTTTCTACGGCGAAAGTTGTTCTTGAAGATACAGCTTATACTGTTGCAGGAGGAGTTATAGGCGGGATATTAGCTTTCAAAATTCTTGGATTAGGTGCTGCGGTTGCAAGTCATGGCTATACCGTTGCAGGAGGAGCAGGATTAGGTGCTCTTATCGGCATGACAGCGTCTCTTGTTAGAAAAGGCAAGGACGTTTTAATTCAGCCCGGTGACGAAATTAAAGTAAATGTAAATGAAAGTATTGCGCTTCCTGTAATGTCAGAAAAAGCTTTAAGAGAGGAAGAACTTGTTCTTAAAGGGCTTGATGTGAAAATTATTGGATATGCTCTTGAAAGAGACCCGTTTGATGAATTAAATACAATTAATTTGACTTTGGATATAAGAAATAATACTGATAAAACTTTCAGTACATTTGATATGGCACTTTTAAGCGATTATAAAACTGTTTATTATTCCTCTCCTTTTGGTGATACAAGTATGTGGTTTAAGAAAATCACTCCAGGTAGTGTAATGAGAGGTAATTTATCTTTTGCTGTGGACAATCCAAAGAAAAGGCACTGGCTTGTATTTTATGACAACAGGAATAGAAAACCTCTTGCCAAGTTTTCTCTTAAAAATGCCGAAAGAGAAATAATAAAGACTTCAAAGAAAAAAAATTAAATTTAACCCGGGTTTTTAAGATAGTTCATTAATTTTTTAATATTTTTGTCATTTTTAGCATCAGGATTAACTTTTATAAGATTATTAAGAATTCCCAAAGCTTCATTAGATTTTTTATAATATATTAAATATAGTGCAAAGTTGTGAGCATGATTTATGTCATCAGGTTTTTGTTTTACAAGCTTTGTAAATTGCGTTACAGCCTTATTGAAATCGCCTGTTTTTTCGTATACAAATGCAAGTCCGCTTCTTGCAGCATCAAAAGAAGAATTAATTTCAAGCGCTTTTTGATAACAGGTAATAGCGTCCTGATATTTTCCGGAATAATAGTAAAGATTCCCGAGTTTTGTCCAGTTTAAAACATTTTTAGGGTCTTTTTTTACATAATCCACGGTTTTCTGTATTTTTTTATCTAGTCTTCCATCTTTATTACCAATAAATACATCGTTTTTAACAGAGTTAATCAAAGGTGTTTCTCCGTTCGCAAAATTAGATTTATCAGGATCGAGTCTGTAAAGAAGCTTTAAAGTATTGATATCTCTTTGAGATAAATTTTTTATGTAATTTGACCGCTGAAAAAACATAATATCCTCCTCTACAGGACTGTGTCCTAATATTCCCAGAGAATGACCAAATTCATGCTGGGCTATATTGAATAATTCCTCTTGAGAGTAAGGATTATTAGCTGCATTGGTTGTTTTTAATTTAACAAAATTTGGTCTTAGGAAATAACCTTTTGTTTGGGTTGTTGAAACACCAGCTGCGCCAGCGTCTAAGGAAGCAACAAAAGAAACAGAGATATTAGCATTTTTAAAGTTGTTTGTTAAAACATAGCTTATGGTTTTGGGCTCTGATATTTTTACCCAAGAATCCATTGCAGCGACTACTGCTGAATAATATCCGGAAGGCTCTACATAAACTTTTAAGGGCATTTGGGATATATTCCAGCGGATAATTTTGCCTTTTTCTGCGGCAAATTGTATATAATTGTCCCCAAGAGGACTATCAAGAGTTATTGTTGCAGGTTTTATAGGGTTTCCTGTGTAATGTTCATGTATTTTTGCGATTGCAATTGAAGAAAGTTCTGCCAGTTCGCTATTAGGGGATTGTTCTATTACTTTTTCATACTCTTTTTGAGCTTTTGCAGGATTATTTATGCCTACAAAGCTCTGTGCATAAAAATATCTGCATTTTAAATTTTCAGGATTTTCCGTAAGTTCATTCTTAAACAGCTCATTGGCTTTTGCATAATTGCCTTTTTTAAATTCGACTTTGCCCCATTCGTAATTTTTGTATGCAAAAGCGGAATTTGTGAGGCTTAATGAGATGATTATGGCTATTATAAAGGTTTTCATTCTTTGAACTTCTTTTGTTTAAAGTATTAAATTAATTTAATATAATTATCAGTTTAAAACAAAAAAACTTTCGTTTTGAGTAACTTATCAGGTTGCACATAATAGCGATTTGCTGAAAGCCTTTGATAATCATGAAAAACATGTTACGAAGTATTACAAAATTTTCAACCATGCGCAATTTTGTTTAAATGAAATACTTTATATATATATACGATATAGCTTCCTGAACTTACTTCCTAACCTTCCCTTCTAGCAAGATTAGGCCCTGAGATTACTCAGGGTTTTTTTTTAGGTTTATAAAAATTTCAAAAAATATTTGTTAAATGGAAAAAAATTCCGACTTAAAAACCAAAAGAAATATAAAAATTAAGGGGATTGACTAAAGGGTAAATATACTCAAAAATAAATCTATTATGATAATAAATTACGATAAACATTCATTAATTATTGATAATAAAAGAACTTTAATAAACAGTGCTGCGTTTCATTATTTCAGGTGCCCGGGAGTGGAAACCTGGAGGGATAGGCTTAGCAAACTTAAAGCTTGCGGATATAATACTGTAGATCTTTATTTTTGTTGGAGTTATCATTCACACAAGCAGGGTGTTTATGATTTTACGGGGTTAAAAGATATAAGAGCTCTTCTTGATTTAACAGCTGAACTTGGCTTGTTTGTTATTGCAAGACCGGGGCCGTTTATAAATGCTGAAGTTTCTTTAGGAGGGCTTCCTGAGTGGCTTTTAAATATTCCCGAAATTTTTATCAGAAATAAAAAAGACGGAGATTTTGTTTATTCAGAATCTTATATGAAAGCTTTAAGAGAGTGGTATTCCAGAATTATCCCGATAATAAACGAATATCATAATATAATTACATTCCAGATTGAAAATGAATACTTTACGAATGAAGCAGAGCCTGATTATTTGCAGGAGCTTTATGATATGGCTCGTTCTTTAGGTGTAAAAGCTCCAATATCTCATAATGATGCTCTTTCTGTGGGTTTGTATTCTGATATTGTCAATATTTATGCTTTTGATACATATCCGACAATTAATTTAGACTATGATTGGAAAGGTTTTCCGGATTCTTTCGGGGTTTTGGATAATGCGGAAAGCAATCTTGGTGAATGCTGCGAGGATGCGCCGCTTTTTATAGCGGAACTTCAAGCGGGGTGGTTTGATAAATGGGGCGGCGTCGGGTATGAAAAAATATGGACGCAATTTAAGAAAGAACATATAAATATTGTTACTAAAACAGCTCTTTCTCAGGGAATAACAATGTTTAACCATTATATGGGCTGCGGTGGAACGTCATGGGATAAACTTGCAAGTTCTGAAGTTTATACGTCTTATGATTTTGCGGCTCCAATTTCGGAATTAGGCATTCCCAGAGAAAATTATTACAAGGCAAAAGAAATAAACTATTTTTTGAATTCATTTAACTTTGCTTTAACAGATTTTATTTCTGAAGGAGCAGATGTTATAGGAGAGGAAAGGGAAAATGTTTTTGTAAGGCTTAGACAGGACAATTTAAATAATTGCAAATGGCTTTTTGTCAGGAATTTGAATAAGGATACACATAAATTAAAGGTTTTAAACAGTTATAATCTAAATATTAAACCTTTTGATATGAAAATCATGCCTGTAGGCCTGAATTTAAATGCCTGTAAAATAGATTTTTCTTCTTTTGAAATTTTTGGCAAAGTGGCGAAAAATAATCATGAAATAATTTTCTTTATTATTGATGAAAATTCAGAGATTATTGTTTCTGATTATGATGATTTTTCTTGTAGTCGAAATTGTCATTCTGAGGGCTTTAGCCCGAAGAATCTGTCAAATAGTGAAAATAAACAACCGGACAGATCCTTCGTTTCACTCAGGATGACAGGGAAAGACACAAAAGATTTTGATTCTTTTAAATTCGCTAAACAGGATAAAACAACCGAATTTATTTTTATAAATCCTGAAACTGCCGATAAAACTTGGATTTTTGATAATAAAGTCCTTGTTGGTCCTGATTTTTTAACGGATAATTTTGAGAAAGCAGCTTTTAGTCAGGATGGGGAAATTAAGAGTTTAAATTTTGACAAGGGAATGGACTGGGAAACAAAAGAAGTAAAAGTTTCTCAGGAAGAAACTTTGCCTGAATTAATAGATTGGAAAAGTTTTAAATGTTCGCCTGAAATAGATTTAAATTATGATTATTCAAGTTGGGATTTATTAAAAGAACAAGAAAAGTTGGATTGTATTTCAAATGAAGTTTATGATGACTATATCTGGTACAAAACATCCTTAAAGCACGTTCCCGACCAGATTGAAATAAATGCAAAGCATTGTTATGCGGTTTATTTTAATGGAAAACAAATATATGCTCATGATTCACATGCTTTTGAACACGGGCATGAACTTTCAGAAACGATAACTATTAATGTTGGCAAGAAGGATTTAAATAAAAGTAAGAACGAATTAACGGTTCTTGTGCAAAATCTTGGGTTTGATAAGGGGTTTCAGAATGAACTTATTATGCCAAGAGGAATAATATCACTAAAGACAAGTTCTGAACAAGCGGATTGCGAGCAGAGGCTGAAGGGCGGGCAGGAGATAAAAGCCCAGACCGAAATGCCGTTTAAGGCGAGCAACCAAGCAGCCATTGAATGGAGAATAAGAGGCGGATTGACTCCGCAGATTGAAGAATGGGATTTTGCTCCTGAAGAAGACCTTGAAAATTCCTCGGAAAATTCTTATTTGATCTGGTTAGGTGCAAAATTCAGACTTGTTGAAAATAATAATAAATATAATCCCCTGTTTCTTGATTTATCGGAAGTGGCTTTTAATAAGGCTGATATCTATTTGAACGGTAGTTTAATCGGAAGATTTTGGAAATCAAAAGGTCCTCAATTCAAGTTTTATTTGCCTGAAGAATTTTTAAAATCAGAGAATAAGCTTTCATTGATAATTTGGGATAGAGAAGAGGATAGTAAGGATTTTAAAGACTATAAACAAGAACAAACATGTGTTAAAATAATAATAGGAAACATTAAAACTTTTAGTCTGGTATCTATTTAATAGCTGGTTTGATAGTTTTGAAAAAATACATGAGGTTTGATTTGACAATTCTTCCAAGTTTTTTACTTAAAAAAATCTACAAAAAAGGCAGTTTGAGGCATATCGAAGAAGGTATTGCCTTTGATTTAAAAAATATTTTAGCACCGGGGCTTATAACAGGAATTAATTTTGTAAAAATTAATGACACTCTTTATAATTCTTCTGTTATTCAGATTATAAAATCAGGAGCAGAAACTTTAGCCGAGCAAATTTCTTCAGAAAACCCTTTGCTTGTCAAATTTAATGAAGAAATTACATGTGTTATGAAAAGCGGGTTAAAGTTGCAAGAAGGGCTAAACAATATAATCGTAGAATTAACAAGCTATGATGTAGGCAAAGTACAGGTAAATCTTTCCGATACTTTATAAATTAACTTTTAAATTTTTAGAATTGTTTTCTTACACCGCTTGCAAATATTTGTTTTCTGATTTTTGAGTCTTCTTCGGCTTGCTGTTCTTTTGCCTTGAGTTCTTTCAGTATTTGTTGGGCATCTTTTTTGTAGGCATCGTTAGAATTGTCAAATATTATAACATTGCCTTTTGTTTTACCTTCATTTAACAGGTTTTTAACTGCGTCGCTGGTTGTTGAAGGGTCTTTTTTCTCTTGTTTTGTAACGTCTTTAAATTTATCTATTTCTTTTTTAAGGTCTTTCTTGAATTCTTTGGATAAAGTTTCTGTTTTTAATAAATTATTTCTCAATATAACAATTTCAACGCGTCTGTTCTCTTTTCTTCCTGTTTCTGTGGTATTAGAGGAAATCGGTCTGCTGTCAGCATAACCTAAAGCGCTGAACCTGTCTTTTGAAATACTAAAGTTGCCAATCATGTGACGAACAATTGAAGATGCACGAGCAGAAGATAATTCCCAGTTAGAAGGATAAAGGGATGAACTCATTGGTAAATTATCCGTATGTCCTTCAACTCTTATTAAATGATTAGGAAATTTGGTTTTAATCATGTTTCCTACTTCTGCAAGGGTTTTGTAAGAATCTTTTTTTATTGTGGCAGTACCGGATTCAAAAATAACATTTCCGACCAGGTTTATTACAAGACCTCTTTCGGTTACTTCTGCTTTTATTCCTTTAGTTTCATTTAGTTTTTTACTATCTATGCTATTCATAGCATCCTTAAAGTCAGATTCTTCTTTTTTTGCATAAGGTGCATCGAGTATTGGAGGAATTAAATTCTGGTTATCCTGTTGTCCTCCTGAATCCATTACACTATTATTTTTGTTGAGCATTCCAGGGTCACCCTGAAGAAGAGTTGGTGAGGAGGAAAAAGCTTTGGCAAGAGAAACTTTTAAATCTTTGAATTTGGCAAGATCAATCTGAGAAAGAGCATAAAGCACAACAAAAGTCGCAAACAGCAAGGTAATAAAATCAGCGTAAGATACGAGCCATCTTTCGAGGTTTACGTGTTCTTCAGCATGTTTTTTTCTTGCCATTTTAAAAAATTCTCACTTTAAAAATTTTTAAGGTTTTTGTTTTCTATTTTATATTAAACCATAATCTCTTCAGAAGATTTTTTGCCGCCATGCGCGTCAGCTTCTTCAAGAATAAAAGCCTGAAGTTTTCTTTCGATTAATGCAGGACTTTCTCCGGCCTGAATTGAAAGTATTCCTTCAATCATCATTTGTTTTGCAAGAAAGACATGGTGGTCTTTATTTTTAATTTTAGTGTTTATGGGAATAAATACTAAATTTGCTCCGATTAGACCGTAAATAGTAGCAACGAATGCAACTGCAATACCTGCTCCGAGAGCAGAAGGATCAGAAAGGTTTTTCATTACCT
>MFRJ01000120.1:17853-23785 GCA_001784535.1 Candidatus Melainabacteria bacterium GWA2_34_9 | reverse complement strand
AAAACCTGTATATTGCTATTATTTAATAATATTTACAATTCCGTTTACAGAAAGACTAAGGATGTTTCCTGTCAGTTTTTCAATAAATGATATTTTAATTTTAATTTGTATAATGGCAGTAATCTTAAATATTTTTATTAATGATAAAAATATAAATTTAAAAACCAGTATCGATAAATGGAATATTGTTCTTTTAATATTGTATTTTATTACAGGAATCACTTCATTAGGCGAAACAGGCATTTTAACTTCATTTAAATTTCTGGAAGCTATTTTCGTATTTTATATTACTGTTTATCTGATTAGGACAAAGCAAACTTCATTATCTAAAATTATTAAGGTCTTTCTTTTTACAGGATTATTTCAAGCATTCTTAGGAATATTACAATCTACGACAGGGCAGTTTGGCGCAACACATCAACTTCCAAGAGGCTATTTGGGCTATTTAGGGATAGGTCCTATTCTGGTTTGGCAAGCGTGTGGTACTATTGGAGGCACCGGAGGATTGTCAGAGTTTTTATTAGCTATATTATTATTGATTCTTCCCTTTAATAAGAGTATTAATAAAAAAAGAAAAAATATAATTATGACAATATTATTGGTTGCTATTTATATGGGTTACACGAAATTAAGTATATTGGGTCTTTTGGTATGCGGATTAGTCTATTATTATTACAACAGTAAAAAAAGAACTGAAGCTATTATTAAAGTTACTGCAATAAGCAGCATAAGTATAATTATTGCGGTAATACTGGCAAATACACCATTTGTAAATACTGTTAATCAAACTATGACGGGCAGGCTTGATATATGGAAATACCCAATAGCCGCATTAACAGATAATATGAAATATTTGTGGTTTGGATCCGGGCTAAATTCCTATTGGGAACTTCTTGATCCTATTATCCCGCACAATATTTTAATTGAAGCACATAGAGCTATGCTTGCGCATAATTACTACTTGCTGGTAATTCAGGAAATGGGGCTAATTGGCGCAACTATTTTATTTTCCTTTTTTATTTTTACGGGTAAAAAGTTTTTTGAAAATTTTAAGAGATATAAAGGTTATTACAAAAATTTAAATATGGCGGTTTTTTTATTTGTTATAACTATTTTCACAAGCAGTTGTTTTGGGCAGTTTTATTATGCTATTTATACAAAAGTTTTGATTTACATATTCTTTGGAATGGTCTTGTCAAAAGAAAACTTTTTGAATAAATCTTTTGAAAAGAGAGAAATCAATGTTTAATATTAAATATAATTTTTTAGTTTTAATCCAGATATTCTTAAATGCAATAAATGCTTTACTTTTAATAAAAGTTTTTGGAATATCTAAACAAGTTGATTCATATTTACTGGCAATTTCAATTATATTAACAATTCAACTTATACAGCTTGTTTTTTTTGAGCAATTTCTTGTTTTTTATACAGATTTAAAAATAGCATCTATTAATAAATCAAATGATTTTTATAATGCTAACCTGTTTTTGTCTTGTGTAATTGGAATAGTGTCTGTAATAATTCTGTATTTATTTGGAGGTTTGGTTCTTAAGGTTTTTTCTTTCAATATTGATGCACAACGATTGGATTATTTGAAAAATATATTTCCTGTATTGCTCTTAGGCTTGATATTTATGCCTGTTACTGCACTTAATGAGAGACTATTAAATGCAGAAATGAGATTTTCAATTCCTTATATATTATCCTGTTTGCCAATTTTATTTGTTGTTCTTGCTCAATTGACAGTTTGTTTTTTGAATCAAAATAACATAATTTATCTTGCATACGGGCAAGTTTTTGGTTTAGCTTTATCAGCAATAGTCGGGACTATTTTTATAGCAAGAAATCTTGTACCTTTTAAATTTGTTTTTTATCATCCTGATATAAAACATCTTTTTAAAAATAGCTTTACTACACGATTGGGAGATAATATTTATAGTACTTTGTTGCCCGTAACTATTAATAATCTTCTTGTAGCAATGCCTGTGGGGTATGTTTCTTATTTTTACTATGCAAAAAAAATAATTGATACATTAAAACTATTAACTATAGGTCCATCTGTAAAAATTCTCAGAACAAATTTAACCAATTTCTGGGTCAGTAAAAACGTAGAAAAAGTAAGGGATCATATACAAATATTCTTGAAGGGCTCAGTTATTTTAATGAGTTGTGGCATTATTTTATCTTTTTTGATTTTGCCGACAGCATTAAAAATCGTTTCTATGGGAAAGTTATCTGATACTGATATGACAAACATAAATTATATATTTTTGTCTTTGTGTCCATGGAACTTGATTGTTTTACTTGAAGCGCCTTATATTCTGGCTATTTTTACAGCTAAAAAAAGTAAAGTAGCTATTATTGCAAATACTCTGTTTATTTTAACATTTTTTGCTATTACGTATCTGTTAAAAGATAGGGTGGGTATATATTCTATTGCGATTGGAGGTTTCTTTGCACAATTTATAAATTATGTAATTTATAAAAACTATACGGAAAAATTGCTGGCAAAACTTGATACAACTAAGGAATCAGAAATAAATATCGGGGAAATTGTTTATAATACAAACTGAAAGATAAATATATGAATATATCACTAATAATAGTGAATTACAATACAAAAGAACTCACAAAAGATTGCCTGAAATCAGTTTTTGAAAAAACACAGGGAATTGATTTTGAGGTATATGTTGTTGATAACAATTCTCATGATGGCTCCTGCGAAATTATAGAGCAGGAATTTCCACAGGTTAAGTTAATTAAAAATACAGAAAATAAAGGTTTTGGCGCAGCAAATAATATTGCAATAAAAGAATCAAAAGCTAAATATGTTTTTTTGCTTAATTCAGACACGGTCTTATTAAATAACGCAATAAAAATATTTTTTGATTTTATGGAAAAACCTGAAAATCAAAAAATTTCTTGTTGCGGGGGCAATTTATATGATGAAAATTTAACTTACGGATATTCTTATGGTATTTTTCCAACCATTAAGTCAGTTTTCTTTAAAAGATTTTATCTTGATAAATTTTTTAAAAATTATTACAAAAAAAAGTTTACCCCCGGATTATATCAACCGAATAATTCTATTACGGAAGTTGATTTTGTATCAGGCGCAAATATGTTTTTAAGAAGGTCTGTTCTTAATGAAGTTGGCTTGTTTGATGAAGACTTCTTTCTTTATTATGAAGAAACCGAACTAACATACAGAATGTATAATAAAGGCTATAAATCAGTTATTATTCCTAATGCTCAAATTATACATTTGCACGGGGCTTCAAGAGAAACATCGTCTAATATTATAAAAATAGCAAGAAATAGCGAATTAATGTTTTTTGAGAAATGCTATGGAAAAAAACAAAAATTTTTAGTCAAATTAATACAGCTATTTGAAAATTTACCAAGATTTTTAGTTAAAATAATGCATTTTATTCAAAATTTAATAAAATTCGGAACAAAATCGGATATAAACAATATAAATATTTTGCATTTAATCTCATCTCTTGAAGTCGGTGGGGCTGAAAATTTGTTGATTGATCTGTTGAAAAATACTGATCCAACAAATAATATTGATTTTGTTGTCGTTGTTATGAATGACAGGATAGATGAAACTTTAAAAAAAGAGCTTTTAGCCACTAATTACAACATATATTTTCTTAACAGAAAACAAAGTGATAAAAATCCTAAGTATCTTTTACAATTATTAAATATAATTAAAAAGCACCGTATCTGTATTATTCATTCCCATAACCCGGGAAGTAAAATCTGGGCAATACTTTGTAAGTTTTTAAAACCTAAAATTAAGCTGATTTTTACCGTTCATTCTATGGGTATTTTTAAAAATTTAAGCAAATTCAATTTATTTTTACATAAAAAATTCATCGATGAAAATATAGCTATATCAAAAGCTGTTTTAAAAGACTGTTACGATTTTAAAATTAAAAAAGCTGTTCAAATATATAATGGGATCAAAGTTCGGGATTTTTTAGATAAAGAAAAAACTCAAAAAAATACTAATATTTTAAATATATTAAACGTATCCAGAATAAATCATGTAATAAAAGGTCAAGATATCCTTATTAAGGCTCTAAAAGAATGCAAAGACAAAGGATTAAAGTTTAAATGCAGTTTAGTTGGAGGAATTTATGATTATGGCAGAGATTCTTTTGATTATCTTAAAAAGCTTTTAAAAGAATTAGATTTGGAAAAAGAAATATTGTTTTTAGGAAACAGGCATGATATTCCTGAATTATTATCCCAATCAGATTTATTTATTTTACCCTCAAGGTATGAAGGTTTAGGATTGGTTGTTTTAGAGGCTATGGCTGCACGAATTCCTGTAATCTCAAGTAATATTGATGGTCCTGCTGAATTAATAAATCATGGAGAGAACGGATTATTATTTGAGAGTGAAAACCACTTTGATTTAGCTGATAAAATTTTATATTTATATAATAATCAGGAGGAAATGAATCAACTTGCTCAAAATGGTTTTGATTTTGTGAAAAATTTTGATATTTCTGTTATGTGTAAAAATTATTGTGAATTATATAAAAATTTAATCAAACACTAAAAAAGGAAATTTATGTTATACAAAATCTTAAGTGCATTAATTCAAAAGCAATCTGATAAATGGGCATTAAAAAGATTTAATTTGTTTTTAGACTTATTAAAACCTGCTGAAAATAGCACTATTTTGGATTTGGGTGGT
Source organism: Candidatus Melainabacteria bacterium GWA2_34_9 (assembly GCA_001784535.1). Taxonomy (GTDB): domain Bacteria; phylum Cyanobacteriota; class Vampirovibrionia; order Gastranaerophilales; family UBA9971; genus UBA9971. The sequence continues at coordinate 19,074 of MFRJ01000120.1, read as the reverse complement.
TATAACGGTAAGTTTTTCTATAAATTTCAAGATATGATTAAACATATTGATCTAAAAATCATAATAGCTGATATAGATAAACAGGCTCTTAATATTGCAAAAGCAAGAGGATTTGAAACACTTTTGCTGGATGAAACAGGAATAATAAATTTGCCTGATAAATCAGTTGATATAGTTTTTTGTAATAGTGTTATTGAACATGTAACTTTGCCAAAAGAAAATATTTGGGGTTGTTTCGATGATAAAATTTTTAAAGAAAAATCCGAGATTAGACAAAAATCATTTGCTGATGAAATTAAAAGAGTTGGAAAAAAATATTTTGTTCAGACTCCTCATGTTGATTTTATAATTGAATCACATACCTGGCTGCCTTTTATGGCAAAATTAAGTCGCAGAAATTTAATAAAATCATTAAAATTTTCAAATAAATTTTGGGTAAAAAAACCCTCTCCTGACTGGAATTTATTAAACGAAAAACAAATGAATTTATTTTTCCCTGAAGCTAATGAAATTATGATTAATAGAGTATTGGGATTAAAAAAAGAAATAATAGCTTATAAAAATGAATAATAAAATCAAAATATTAATGATAGGTCCAGATGCTAAAGGAGGCATTTCCTCAGTTATAAAGTCTTATTTTGAAAACGGCTTATCTGATTATGCTATTTTTCTTCCTTCAAATATTGAAGGAAATAATGTTCAAAAAATCTTATTTTTTCTGAAGTTTTTGGTTAAATACACATGCATTCTTATTAATAATGAAAATATAAAATTAATTCATATTCAGTCTGGATCAACAGGAAGCTTTCTGAGAAAGTCGATAGTCTTATATATTGGAAAAGTATTTAATAAAAAAATTATTTTTCATTATCATAGTGGGGGATTTGAGAAATTTTACAATGATTCTCCTCATTTTTTGAAACAACTGATAATTAACACCTTAAATAAAAGTGATATTTTATTGACATTGGCAGATTATTGGAAAAATATTATTAAGCAAAAATGTCAAAATGATAACATCAGGGTCTTATATAACCCCACAATTTTAAAAAAAATAAATAATAATGAGCATGACAAAGTTCATGTTTTGTTTTTGGGCAGGCTGGGAAAAAATAAAGGTGTATATGACATTATTGACGCTGCAAAGTTATTAAATAATAGTACTATTGAATTATATTTATACGGCGATGGGGATTTGGAAGAGTTTAAAAGCTTGGTAAA
>MFRJ01000120.1:12718-17837 GCA_001784535.1 Candidatus Melainabacteria bacterium GWA2_34_9 | reverse complement strand
CATACAGCGAATGTTTACCAATGTCGATCTTAGAGGCAATGTCTTCTGGGCTTCCAATAATTTCAACGCCTGTCGGAGGCACTCCTGAAGCTGTAGAAGATGGGGTTAACGGCTTTTTAATTCAGCCGGGGGATTATAAGGCACTTGCCGAAAAAATAGATTTACTGGCAAGCAACAAAGAGCTTAGAGAACAAATGGGACAGGAAAGTTTTAGGATTGCAAAAGAAAAGTTTGATATTAATATAATCATCAATCAATTAAAAGAACTTTATGAAGAAGTTCTTGAGAAGAAAATTTGAAAACAATCTTATCAAAAAATAAATTTAAATGATAAGATTGAATGAACGAGTAATTATTAAGGAATATAGATAATGAAAGCTCTTGTTACAGGAGGGGCAGGATTTATAGGGTCTCACCTGGTAGATAATCTTCTGAAGAAAAATGTAGAAGTGATTGTTTATGATGATTTTTCTTCCGGAAATTTGGAAAATCTTAAATCTGTTCAAGCCGATATTAATATAATCAGGGGCGATATTAGAGATACAAATGCACTTGATTCAGCGATTAAAGGCGTGGATTTGGTATTTCATTTAGCGGCCATTGCTTCAGTTTCGCAGTCAATCGCTGATCCAATACATAATTCCGCGGTAAACTCGACAGGAACATTAAATGTGCTACGGGCAGCTTTAAAAGCAGAAGTTTCCCGCGTTGTAATTTCTTCCAGTTGTGCAGTATATGGGGATGCTAATGAACCTCCTATTAAAGAAGATTCTTTGTCGGCTCCAAAATCTCCTTATGCTTCAAACAAATTGGCATCAGAAACTTATGCTGAAAGTTTTTATCAGTGCTACGGTTTAGAAACTGTTTGTCTGAGGTATTTTAACGTATATGGTCCGCGTCAAAACGCTGATTCGGATTATGCGGCAGTAATCCCAATTTTTATAGACCGTTACAGGAAAAAGCAGTCGCCTATAGTCTACGGAAATGGCTTGCAAAGCAGGGATTTTATTAATGTGATTGATGTCGCTGAAGCCAATATAAAAGCAGCTTTAACTGATAAAATGTTGATTAATAACAGAATTTTTAATATTGGCACAGGTAAAAGTACAAGCTTACTAGAATTACTTGAAATTCTTTCAAATCAGGCAGGATATAATATATCACCCGAATTTAAAGAAGCCAGAAAAGGAGACATCCTAAGCTCTTGGGCTGATTGTACACTTGCTCAAAAGCAATTGGGTTTTGTTAATTCGATAGACCTGGAAAAAGGATTAAAAGAGTTATTTGAAATTGCGGTGTAATGAATACTGATTTTATTAACGATAGTTTTTTTAGATTATTTGATTATGTCAAAAAACATAATTATGAAGGCATGGACCTTTTTGACGGTTTAAACAGCAGGCTTTTTAAGAATACTTTTTTGTATAAAAACAGATATTTTCGTTTGGCTTTAATCCAATTTTGCAAGCTGTGCCCTGTAAATTTCAGAAAACTTCTTCTTGTCCCCCCTGGCTTTAACCCGAAAGCAGGAGCTTTGTTTCTTCTTGGAACTCTAAATATGTATAAAGCCACCAATGATGAGCAATATAAAAAAGAAGCTCAAAAGCTTTATATCATGCTTAAAAAAGTAATGATAAAAAGAGAAAAAGGTATAGGCTGGGGATATAATTTTGACTGGCAAGCGAGAGCTTTTTTTGTTCCTGAGGGAACGCCTAATATTGTTACTTCCGTTTATGTTGGTAAAGCTTTGTTAGCGTATTTTAATATGTTTCATAACAAAGAAGCGTTGGTTCTTTCTGAACAGATAGCAGAATTTATACTTAATGAAATGATTGTGTTTGAAAATAGACATGCTCTTTGTTTTAGATATATTCCGGGTGAAAATGCAGAGGTGCATAATGCAAATCTGCTTGCGGCAAGCTTTTTGTCTTCAATAGCAAAACATATTTATGTGCCGGAACTTAAAAATAAAATTATTAAAGCGATAAATTTTTCAATATCGGATATTAATACTGATGGTTCATATCCATACGGTACTTTGCCTTTTCATAGGTGGATTGATAATTTTCATACCGCTTTTAATATAGAAAGCCTGCTTGATATTAGAGATAATTTGAATTTGTCTGATTTAACTTGTGTATTAGACAAAGTGATCGAATATTATTTAGACAATTTATTTACTAATGACGGATTGCCTAAATATTATAATAATAATTTTTATCCTCTAGATATTCATGTTATTGCAGAAGTTATTATAGTTTTAAATAAAATAAAATGCTCAAACCTTGAATACAATAAAACAAAATTAGCCGTTATAGATCATGAAATCTTAAAATTACTTAAAGTTTTTCAGGATAAAAAAGGATATTTTTACTTTCAAAAAAATAAATATTTTTGGAATAAAATCCCGTATATCAGATGGGGACAGGCTTGGATGTTTTTAGGCATTAGCAAAATTTTTCTTTGCAAATACGAATAAATGTAAAGTTTATAAAACCGAAAATATATAGGTTTAATTTTATAAAAAAACGGGCTTATATAAAAATATACTATACACTATGTAATAAGATTTTAAGAGGTCTTATAATTTATAATGAAAAAATTTATAAGAGTAGTTTGGTTTGTTTTATTTTTATTTGGAATGGTAATGTTTTACATTGCCCCTATATCTGTTCCTGATTATGTTGATAAAATCTATCATTTTATAGGTTTTACCGTGTTGTCAATACTGTCAATATCATTATTTGCCGCATTTTTTGACAAAAAATGGCTTAATACTTTTCTTGTCTTTTTGCTTTTATTCGGAGGAGCAATAGCAGGTGTAGCAGAATTGGTGCAAAAACATTTTTCCGCATTAAGATCATGCGATTATAATGACTGGATAGCAAATCTGTGCGGCATTGTTTTTGTTACATTGTTTGTATTTCTTGCTAATTCCAGACAGGAAAGAAGTATTGAATTATTTGATGAAAAGTTTGATATAGAAAGTTTTTCATAATATTTTACTTAATATTTTAAACTTAATTATAAAAATCAAATATAATAATTGAATATATTTGATTTCGGGGAGAAGTTATGAAAAGCGTATGTGTTTTAGGACTGGGATATATTGGATTGCCAACCGCAAGTATACTGGCATCTAATGGTTATAGAGTTTATGGCGTGGATGTTTCACCTAAAATTGTTGAGATTATTAATAATGGCGATATACATATAGAAGAGCCTGGGCTTAAAACCCTTGTTAAAGCTGCAATTAATTCAGGCAATTTAAAAGCTTATAATACTCCACAGGAAGCGGATGTTTTTATAATAGCGGTACCAACTCCCATAAACGAAGACAAAAAAGCCGATCTCAGCTATATAGAAATAGCTGCCAATTCTATTGTTGATAAATTAAAGCCTGGAAATCTTGTTATATTGGAATCAACCTCTCCTCCGGGAACTACAAAAGATTTTCTTAATCCGATTTTAGAAAAATCAAAGCTTAAATTAGGCGAGGAGCTTTTTGTTGCACATTGTCCGGAAAGAGTTTTGCCTGGAAAAATTATCAAGGAATTAATTCAAAATAAAAGAATAATTGGCGGAATAGATGAAAAATCCGCTCAAATGGCTAAAGAAATTTATTTGTCATTTGTGGAAGGAGATATTCATTTAACAGATACAACAACTGCCGAGATGGTAAAAATAATGGAAAACACTTACAGGGATGTAAATATTGCACTTGCAAACGAGCTTGCTAAAATATCGCACAATATAGGAGTAAATGCCTGGGAGGTAGCAGAACTTGCAAATCTACATCCGCGTGTAAATATTCACAGCCCGAGTCCGGGCGTGGGTGGTCATTGTATTTCTGTTGACCCCTGGTTTATAGTAGAAAAAGTTCCGATGCTGGCCAGATTAATAAATGAATCAAGAGATATTAATGATTCCATGCCGGAATTTACTTATGATTTACTCATGCAGCAGATAAAAGATATTCCAAATGCAAAAATAACAATGCTTGGTGTTACTTATAAAGCCGATGTAGATGATGTAAGAGAATCGCCCGCCACTAAAATTATTGAAATGATTAATAATAATCCTAATCTTAAATTATCTATTTACGATCCGCATGTTAAATACTTTGATTATGAGTTATCTGGATTTGAAGAAGCTTTTAAGGAGAGTGATTGTATTCTTTTAACGGTTAATCATTCCGAATTTAAATACATAGACCCTGCTCAAATAGCTAAAATAGTTAAAAACAAACTAATAATAGATACAAGAAATTCTCTTGACCGTCAAAAATGGGAAAAGAGCGATTTTAAATATATTTTACTCGGCGAAGGTTGAAAATCCAAAAAAACAATGTCCACGGAGGGATTCGAACCCCCGACATCCATCTTAGGAGGATGGCGTTCTATCCTGCTGAACTACGTGGACATAATGTTATATAATATATAATATTATAAAAATTCTATTAAAAAACTTAAAATTGTATACTGTCAAAATTTTTTCAAAATTTGGATTGACAATAATTAAATGTGCTAATATACATTAAGAAATTTATGGGTAAGAAAAAATTTTTGATTTCAAATAATAAGAGAGGTAGAAAGTTTTTAATGAAAATTAAAAAAGTTTTATGCGTGGTCGCATCATTTTTGGTTCTGACACTTATGGAAACACCTGCAATCAAGGCTTATGCGTATAGTTCACAAGAATTATATGACGAAGTCTGGAAATTAGTTGACACTAAATTTGTTGATGCAAGCCAGAATAATCAGGATTGGCATAGGTGGAGAAACAAGTACGACAGTGCTATTCAGAATGATAAAGATTCTTATGTCGCAATACAAACCATGTTGGCAAGTTTAAATGATCCTTATACAAGATTTCTTGACCCGGAAGAATTTGCCGATGAAACTCAGTCTATAAGCGGAACCTTATTTGGAATCGGAGTACAGATAGGAACAAAAGATGACAAACTTATGGTTATTGCTCCTATTGAAAATACCCCTGCCGATAAAGCAGGTCTTAAGGCAAATGATATTATTACCGAAATAAACAAAAAAAGCACAAAAGGTATGTCGGTAAAAGAAGCTGCTGACTTGATAAGAGGTGAAATAGGAACAACAGTAAC
>MFRJ01000120.1:7703-12701 GCA_001784535.1 Candidatus Melainabacteria bacterium GWA2_34_9 | reverse complement strand
ATCGGATATATTCGTTTGAATTCTTTCTTAAGCCATACAGCAAGTGATGAAATAAAAAATGCATTAAAGAAATTGAGCGATAAAGACGGGTATATTCTTGATATCAGATCTAATCCGGGGGGGCTTTTGACAAATGCCATTACTATTTCTGATATGTTTCTTACTTCAGGCTTGATAGTCAGTACTGTTGATAGAGATGGATATAAAGAAACACAACAGGCAATCAATAGACCTATAACAAAAAAACCTCTTGTTGTATTGATCGATGGAGGAAGTGCGAGCGCAAGTGAAATTCTTAGTGGTGCATTAAAAGATAACGGAAGAGCTATATTGATTGGTACAAAATCCTTTGGAAAAGGACTTGTTCAGGAAATAAACAAACTTCCCGGCGGATCAGGCGTTAATATCACCACGCAAAAATATCTAACTCCAAATGGAACAGACATAAATAAAAAAGGAATAACTCCTGATATAGAAGTTAAAAATACAGAGGAAGATATTAAAAATAAAAAAGATAAACAGCTTGAAAAAGCTGACGAAGTTTTAACGAATTTAATAAAGTCTAAAAATAAAAGTAAAAAAGACTTGCAAGTAAATGATTCAGAACTTCCGATTAAATTTATTATTCAAAATTAGTAAAAAATAAAAAATACAAAAAGAGCTTTCAGTTTCAAGCAGAAGCTTTTTTTGTATATGAAGAATTGTTAAGTTATTTTTTGTTTTTAATATCAATTTTTTTATTTAGGAGCGTTAAGTAAATAGAAATGTTCATGAAATAAAGGGTGATCATGTGATGTTGAGTATACAAAACGTAAATTTTATCAATAACTCGCTAATTCAAAAGAAAAATTTAGAAGAAAAACAACCAAAATTAAGCTTTAAAGGCGGATTAACTTTAACTTCTCCTCAATTGGAATCCAAGATAAGAGAAGCTTTATCAGAAGCAGGCTCAGGAAATAATCCTGTTTTGAAAAATGTTAAAACAGATTTTGTAGGCAGGGTAGTTAAAAAAGTTATAGAGCTTAAGCAGGGAGTTACGGCAGGAATAACTGCAAGATCAGGGGCTGGCAAAACTACTTTGATTGAAGATGCGGCAAAAGCTACTTTAGGTATTGATAGAGAAATTAAAATTATTCCGAATAATCCGTTTATAACAATTGTAAAAGGAGATAACTGGTATAAAGATGTTTCCAGACAAGTTAAACAAGCGGGAAGTTTTGAGGCATTTTTAAAAACAGGTTATAATTTCGATATTCCAGAGGCTATTGATTCAAAAGGAATAGTCGAGACAATGATAAAATTAGCAAAAGGTGAGTCAGTTATGGGACCCGAATATATTTTTGGAACCTGCGAAAATATTCCCGAAAGAATACCTTTAAATCCTGCAAAACTTAATGTTGCTGACTCAATAATTTCACTTCATCAGAAGGTTAATCCACCTCAAAATCCTATAATGGATTTTGGCATGTATGTGGATGTTTCTAAAGATGAATTGTTAAGACGTTTTATGCGGCGCGCCACATCTGTTAGAGGAAATACACCTGAAGAAGCTAAAATTTTATTTGAGAATGCAGAACGAGAAGCCGCTAAGCATCTTAATCCAGGCATAGGAGATCTGGTAATTAACGGCGAATTACCAAGAGAGCTTATTGCGAATAAATTAAGCAAAATATTTAAAGCAATAACAGGAAAACGCGATTAGTCTATAGTTCGCATAAACCGTTGCAGAATGCTTGTTCAAGTTCCGGCATGATACTTTTGTGCGTCATTTCAAAAGTTACAGGAGTTATGGAAATTTTATTATTTCTAATAGCCATAATGTCAGTTCCGTCTTCCTGCTCAGTTTTAAGGAATTCTCCTGCCAGCCAATAATATGTTTTGCCTCTTGGATCAAGCCTTTTTTCATAAGAATCCGTATACATACGGGTTCCAAGTCTGGTTATTTGGATCCCTGTTATTTCTGTAGCATCAACAGCCGGAATATTTATATTAAGTATGGTTTTTTTAGGAAAATTAATTTGGGCAATATTATTCATAAATCTTGAAATAAAATCTGCTGAATAAATAAAATCAGACTCAAAAAAATCACCACTGCCAAATAAAGAAACCGCAATGCTGGGATATCCCAATACAGCTCCTTCCATTGCAGCGCTGACAGTCCCTGAATATAAAATATCTGAACCTAAATTAGGTCCGTAATTTATTCCTGAAATAACCAGATCAGGTTTTTGTCCTTCTCCGAGAATACTGCTTATGCCTATTTTAACGCAATCTCCCGGTGTTCCCGTTGTTTCCCATGCTTGTGCAACTTTAACTCCCATATCGACCTTGTCAACCCGAAGTGGTCTGTGTAAAGTTAGAGAATGACCTGCTGCGCTTCTTTCTCTGTCAGGTGCAATAACATAAACTTCGTGCTTGTCGCAAAGTTTTGCGGCTAAGGCTTTTAAACCTACTGAATGAATCCCGTCATCGTTTGAAATTAATATTCTCATTCTTTTCCTTTTATAAAAAACTAAATTAACACACGCATATTTTTAACAGTTAAATATTTATCGGTAATATTAGAAAAAAGTTTAATTTCAAAGGTTAAAAAAGAAGATAAATATTTATTAAGTGCATGGAATAAGAGTATAAAGCATGTGAATTTTATTTTCCATAGTGTAAAAAGATTAAACATTGATAAAGTCAATTAACACAAAGAGTCCGGATAATTTATCCGGACTCTTTAAAATTTATTTAAGTTAGTTTATTAAGCTTTTACATTTAATTTGTTTGCTGCTTTAGCAGGAGCATGAGCAACTTGTGCATGTGTATTTTGTGCTTTTGCAACTTGTGCATGTGCTTTTGGAGCTTGAGTTTTTGTAACTACAGGTGCTTGTCCAACGTTCATTAATTTCATGTGATTTTGCCTCCAATACCTCTGTCTACTAACTACTCTAACCGGTTTCAAAAAAGAATATATCATGCAGTATGTCCTCTGTCAATACTGGCGGTGTTTTGTGTTTAACAAAAATACACTTGTTTTTTTAAATTAATGATAAAAAATTTCGGGTTGAATTTCTTTATAATCCACCTTTTGGTGGATTATAAAAGTGCAAAAAAATTAGTATTCTATTCATATAATGGCAAAATTGTAGGGTGAGGGTATCAAAATATCGTGGATTTATCTGTTTTACTCGGGATTTCAATAGGCTTTTTAGCAATAATCGGGACTTTATTTTTTGAATCAAATTCTATTTCTGTAATAATACAACCAACAGCTGCATTAATAGTTTTTGGTGGAACATTTGGTGCTGCATTGGTGAATTTTTCTTTCTTTACTATTAAAACAGCTTTTAAAGAAGCGTTTAATCCCGTATTAGAGAGTAAAGAAAATACTACAATGGTTATACATCAGATTATAGAACTTGCTAATATTGCAAGGCAAGAAGGAACTCTTATTATTGAGGGGTTGATTTCTACCATAGAGGATTCATTTCTTCGAAAAAGTCTTCAATTGTCTCTTGATACAAATAACGGCGAGCTTTTAAAAGAAATATTGATTTCCGAAATTGAGTTTGAGGAAGAAAAAGCACTTGTGAGTCCTCATGTTTTTGAAGTTTTAGGTGGATATGCTCCTACTTTTGGAATTATAGGGGCTGTTCTCGGCTTAATACATGTAATGAGCAATATTACTAATCCTGCTCAACTAGGATATGGAATATCAACAGCTTTTGTTGCAACAATTTATGGAGTAGGGGCTGCAAATATGATATTTCTTCCTATTGCAGGTAAGCTTAAAATGCAGTTAAGAGAAAAAATAATACTTAGAAAAATAATAGCAGAAGGTGTTTTGTCCATTCATAAATGTGAAAATCCTATAATTACAAAAGAAAAGTTATTTTCTTTTGTGAGGTAATAAATAACAATGAAAACGAATATATTAAATAACAATCAAAATTACATAAACAGATGGGTAGTTTCTTATGCAGACTTTGTAACAATGCTACTTGCTCTTTTTATGGTCATGTATGCACTTTCTCAACTAGATATAAGTCACATGAAAACTTTTTCAAGCTCTATTGACAGAGCTTTTGATGGAAATTCAAAACTTCCGAATAACTCTACAACAAATTTAGATGAAAAATCAAGGCTTTTGAAATTGTTTAAAACTACTGAAACCAGTGTTTATATCGACAATAATAACTCCTTAACTCTTGATACATCTTCAAAAGAGTTAAAAAAACAGCTTTCTTCTTTTGAAAATCGAATAAGTATTGAATCTGCAAATTTTGAGAATATAAGAAAAACAATAAAAAACGAATTTAATAACACACAAAATATTAATGTCATAAGAGAACCCAGAGGGTTATTAATTAGGCTAAATGATACAGTACTTTTTGATAGAGGTTCTGATATAATAAAAGATAATGCGCTAAATATTCTCGACAAAATAGCTGTTGTTCTCAAAAACGAGACAAACTCAATAAGAATAGAGGGACATACTGATAATCTTCCTATTAAAACGGATAAGTTTCCTTCCAATTGGGAGTTGTCAACGGCAAGAGCGACAAATATCATTAAATATCTTGTAGAAAAACAAAAAATGAATCCGACAAGACTATCAGCGGCTGGATATGGAGAATATATGCCTATTTCTGGTAACGGAACAGAAATAGAACGTGCTACAAATAGGAGAGTAGATATAGTTGTTTTAAGTTCATCAAGCAAAATTTTTGAACCTGTAAATATTAAAAACACACAAAATAATTAATAGTTGGAGAGATAAAAATGGTAAAACCGTCACAACCTAAAGGAATAAAACCAAAAGCAGACCTTCCTGAAATATCTGTGGATACAGGTGATTCCGGCATGGCAGGTAAAAAACTTATTATTGTTAACGCAGTCATTACGGCTTTAATTTGTTTTCTTTTTATAGGAAGCAATTATTTTATTGTAAATAATGTAATCAGCTCTAATGTAAGTAAAATAGCATTAAATTCTACGGGTGCTGAAGGT
>MFRJ01000120.1:0-7663 GCA_001784535.1 Candidatus Melainabacteria bacterium GWA2_34_9 | reverse complement strand
CTCCAGAAAGAGGTATAATCCTTGATTTAGGTGAATTTATACTTAATTTAAGCGACCCGAATTCAAAAAGATATCTTAAAGTTAACGTAGCACTTGAACTTTCCAGAGCAGCGTCAGATCCTCCTCTTGAAGAAGGAAAAGGCGGCGGTGGCAGCAGCATTTCCGCTAAAGGCGGAGGTGGTAGTGGAGTATCAGGACATGGCGGCGGCGGAAATGAAGGTGCTAAAAAAGCAAATCCGCTTGAAATTATACAGGCTGAAATGGAACAATATAAACCTGCAATTAGAGATGCGATAATTTCGGTATTATCTTCAAAAACAGCTGAAGAACTAGCAAGCCTTTCAGGAAAAGAACTTGCGAAAGAACAAATAAAAGCAGCTGTTGACCCTCTTTTCGGTGGTGAAAGAGAAGTAATGAGAGTCAGCTTCGGAACCTTCATTATTCAGTAAAAATAATAATGTCTTTTAACAAGAGGTATAGTGATGTCCGGTTCGGATACCCTTTCACAAAATGATATAGATAAGCTGCTATCTTCATTAACGGCTGGTCTTGAACAAGACCAGAGCGAAGCGCAGTATGAAGCTGCGATGATAGACACTTTTGATGAAGACAGGAAAGGCTATAAACTATATAATTTTAGAAGACCGGACAAATTTTCAAAAGACCATCTTAAAGCGCTGCAGGATATTCACAAAGAATTTTCAAGACAGCTTTCACTTATATTAAGCACTTATCTTAGATTGAATATGGAAATAGATGTTGTATCAGTTGATCAGCTTACTTATGATGAATTTTCCCGTTCTCTTCCTAATCCAGTAACTATAGGTGTTCTTGAATTAAATCCGTTGCCGGGTCAGATTTTTCTCGGAGTAAGCCATGAAATTCTATCAAGTATTGTTGATAGAATGTTAGGAGGCGTGGGACATAGTGAATCAAAGGCAAGAGAGCTTACAGATATAGAAGAAGCACTTGCAAAAAGAGTTTTCGATAAAATTATAAAAACACTTGAAAAAGCCTGGAAAAATGTTTTTCCAGTAAGAGGAGCTGTTGTCGGTATTGACACAAATTCTATCCTCTCACAGCTTGCGAGTCCTGGAGAAGTTGTAGCATTGATTACTCTGGAAATTCAAGTTGCGAATAAATATTCCGGCTTATTAAGTTTGTGTTTCCCTTATCCGGTTCTGGAAACTGTTATTGAACAATTAAATACCCAACAAATTTATCAAACCAAAGGCAAACTTTCCTCAATGGAAGATAAACAAAAAATATTGAATAAAATCAGTAATACCAATGTTAAAATAAATGTTATGCTGGGTAGTACAGACATAACAATAGGCGATTTTATTGATTTAAAAATAGGCGATGTTATTCGTCTGGAAAATTCAATAAATGACAAATTGGTAGTAAAAGTTAACAATATTCCTAAATTTTTAGGAAGACCCGGAACTAAAAAGAATAAAGTTTCAATAAATATAGTCGACAAGATTAAACAAACTGATGATGATTTTTAATAAGTTTAATAATAGGAGTTTTGAGCAGCTATGAATGAAAAAATGTCTCAAGAAGATATAGATAATATTTTAAAGGGATCTTCGGATGAAGTTCAAAGTTCTTCAACTCTTCCTGAAGAAAAATCGGAATATAAATTTTTAACAGTTGAAGAAGCCGATACTCTCGGAGAAATAAGTAATATTTTTATGGGCTCAGCTTCTACAACCCTTTCCATGCTGCTTAGTAACAAAGTAGAAATAACTACCCCAGTGGTTTGTGAATATACAAAAGTTGAAGAATCTTTTGTTGTAAAAGAAGATAATATTGTCGTATCTATTAAATACATAGAAGGTCTTGAAGGAACGACGGTTTTTGCGCTAAAAGTAAAGGATACCGCTATAATTGCAGACTTAATGATGGGCGGAGAAGGAAAACCTCAAGCCGCTGAAATAGGCGAACTAGAATTAAGTGCAGTAGGCGAAGCAATGAATCAAATGGTAGGATCTGCTTCAACTTCTTTATCTTCCATGTTTAATTACCCGATAAATATTTCTCACCCTGAAGTCAAGCTTCAGGAAAAAGAAAAAAATCTTGAGTTATCAAGCGAAATTCTTAATGTGCCAATAATTGCAGTTAAATTCAGACTGATTGTAGGCACTCTTATTGATAGTGAAATTATTCAAATAATGACAGTAAAATCTGCACAGGATCAGGTTGCGCGTCTTATGAACATGATGAACGCTATGTCAGCAGATATTTCTGTACCAACTAGTGTTGCCGAAGCTCCTGTTAAGGTTGCAGCACCTGTTTCTCAGCCTGTTCCTCCAAGTACTCCTCAGCATCAAACACCGCCTATTCATCATCAGGCTGCAACAGCGCCACCACCACCCCCGCCTAGTTATTCACGGCAACCGGAACCTGTTCAGCAACAGGTAACAGTTCAGCCTGTACAATTTGCATCATTTGATAATTCAGCAACTATCTATGGAGAAGTAAATCAAAACCTCAATCTGGTTATGGATGTTAAGCTGGAGCTAACGGTGGAGCTTGGAAGGTCCATATTGCCTATCAAAAATGTTTTAGAGCTTACCAAAGGTTCAATAATAGAGCTTGATAAAGTTGCAGGAGAACCTGTTGAATTATATGCAAACGGAAAATTAATTGCAAAAGGTGAAGTAGTTGTTATAGAAGACAACTTTGGATTAAGAATTACCAGCATAGTAAGTCCTGAAAACAGAATCAAGGATTTATAAAAAGAAAAGAAAAATATGACGATAGAAGAGACAGGGTTTAAAGTTTTAGTCGTTGACGATTCAGCTTTTATGAGAAAGGTGATATCTGATGCATTAATAACACATCCGCAAATTAGTACTGTTGAAACGGCTTATAATGGTCAGTCTGCGCTTAAAAAAATTAGGGAATTTGATCCTGACGTTATTACTCTTGACATAGAAATGCCTGTAATGAACGGGATTGAAACTCTTCAGGAAATCAAAAAGATCAAAAACATTCCTGTTATTATGTGCAGCAGTCTTACAAAATCAGGCGCGGAAATAACTATTAAGGCTCTTGAGCTTGGAGCTTTTGATTTTATTGAAAAACCAGAATCCGTAGCAGGAGATAAAATCAGAAATCTTGAAAAGGATCTTGTAAACAAAGTGTTGGCGGCTATTTCGAGTAAGGGTCTTGCAGTAAAAAGAATAGAACCGCAGATAAGATCGAATTTAATAAACCTTAGACCGACAGGAAAGAAAGATAAAATTTTAGTTATAGGTTCTTCCACAGGAGGACCGCAGGCTTTAAAAGAAGTTGTACCGTATCTTCCTGAAGATATACCTGCAAAGATTCTTATAGTTCAGCATATGCCGGAAAAATTTACTGAAATGTTTGCTCAAAGACTGGATAAAATGAGCAAAGTCACGGTAAAAGAAGCAAAAGACGGAGATATGCTGATGAGAGGACAGGCTCTTTTAGCGCCCGGTAATTATCATATGACTGTAACAGAAAAAGGAACAGTTGCTTTAAACCAGCAACCTACAGTATTGGGAGTAAGACCTTGTGCTGATTTAACTATCGCATCCGCAGCCCAAATTTATCAGAAGGATGTAATTTGTGTTATTTTAACAGGAATGGGGCATGATGGAACAATGGGAGCAGCTGTTGTTAAAAGATACGGAGGCTACTGTATAGCAGAGCATGAATCTACATGTATAGTTTACGGAATGCCTAAAAGTGTTGTTGTTGCAGGTCATGCTGATGAAGTGGTACCGCTTCATAAAATAGCAGAATCAATTATTAAAATGATTTATAGTTAAGCAAACTTAAAAGAATTTACTTACAGAATTGGAGAAATACATTGTCTGAAGACATCAAAAAAGATACAAAAAATTTAAAGGACATCGGAAATTTATTAAATCTTCCAAAGTTAAATATGCCTTCAGAAGAAGAATTCAATTCATTTAAGAAAAAAATAGCGTCTTATATAGGTTTAAACCTGTTCAATTATAAAAATGCCCAAATGGAAAGAAGAATCGTTTCTTTGATGAACAGAAACAATATTTTTAAGCTTGATGAATATTATATGCTTTTAATCTCAGAGAAAGAAAAACTTGAAGAATTCACTAACATGCTGACCATCAATGTTACGGAATTTTTTAGAAATAATGACAAATTTGATGAATTGGAACAGAAATTTATTCCAGAACTTCTGCAAAAACACGGTTCAATAAAAATATGGTCGGCAGGATGTTCCTGCGGAGCAGAAATTTACAGCATCGCCATGATTCTTGACAGGCTTAATGTACTTGATAAATGTACACTTATAGCATCTGATTTTGATCAAAATATTTTAAACAGGGCAAAAAAGGGATATTATTCTAGATTTGAGCTTGGCACAATAAGACCGGAATATAAAAAATATTTTAAACCCCTTGATGATGGCGGAGAAAAATTTCAAGTTGATGATAAACTTACTTCTAAAGTTAAATTTGAAAGGCGCGATCTTTTAAACGGGACTTTCGAAAAGAATTTTAACCTTATTCTTTGCAGAAATGTGGTTATATATTTTACGGAAGAAGCTAAAGACAAACTATACGCTGATTTCTATAACAGTTTGACAACAGGCGGAATATTGTTTATAGGTTCAACGGAAAGAATACATAATTACAGAGAAATAGGCTATAATTTAACTTCATCATTCTTTTATCAGAAGTAGTTTGCAACAGTAAAGATAATCCATAATACAAGCTATTATTTCTTCATTGTTTTTAGGTTTGTAACGATTTTTGTCAAAAAATATAAGATTTTAGCATTTTTTTTTCTTGAGATAACTTGTATCAAAAAGAAGTTCGCCCATCTTGAGTTTTGTAAGGAAAAATTATGTTAGTCAATCAGCAGGTTAGTTTTGGTTATTGTCCGCAATTAAAAAATCTTGTCAGTATAGATGCTTATACCGGAGCAACATTATCCAGAAGTGAAAGAACAATTGAACATATAAAACCGCATTCAAAAGGTGGAAGTAATAATATAAATAATTATCTAATTGTTGGTAATGATATTAATGAATGCAGAAAAAATAAAAGATTTGATAAATGGATTAAAGTAAGACCTAACATAGTTAAGAATATTCAGGAGTACCTCAACAAATTAAGAGGGTTAAAAGTTGACGGCGTGGATTATGTTGAAGAAGTAAAGAAAACTCTTAACACAGAAGCAAGAGGCGTCGTTACTTTTCAAGGAAACAAATAGTATTAATCCATTAAAAAGGTAAATAGCTTAAAAGTTTTTCGCTGAAAAACATTACAAGAAAGCCTCCAATTACAAGAGACGGTCCAAATGGCAGAAAAGTATGGCTCTGTCTTTCTCTGGTGCGTTTTAATATTACAAATATTGAGCCTCCTGCCAGAGCAAAGGATAAAAAGATTATACTTAAAGCAATAAAAGGTCTTCCTGTATAAGTGAAATATCTTCCTAGAAAGGTAAGTCCCAGAGCAACAAACAATGTTGCCATTGCCCATAAAGACTGTTTGTCCTTTGCTTTGAACATGTTGTATGTAATGATTGGCACGCCTACAACTAATTGAGAAAGAAAACTTATAATAAGGATAATAATCATAAACTCCCATCCGAACCAGGCGCCTAAAGCTGCACCAAGTATGCTGTCACCGGCTCCAAAAGCATATTCTCCCGCGAGAAGCAGTCCGACTCTTGAAAGTATTTCAAAAAAAGCAACGCCTAAAACAGCCCCGATAAGCGCAGAAATAAAAACATCATTAAAAGTTATTCCTAAAACCTTTAAAGTTCCTGCAGAATTGTTGCCAATATCAAAAAAGTTATAAACAAGACCTAGAGGAATTAGCGGCATTGAGTTAATATCAAAAATATATTGTTCTTTAAGGTCTGTAATTGTTATCACTATTAAATTACATATCAGAAAAAGAAAAAACAATGTTTTTAGTGTAAAACCAAACATGATTACTGTTGCTATAAAAATTGCGCCTGTAAAAAGCTCAACAATAGGGTATTGTAAGCTAATTTTTTCTCCGCATTTTCTGCATTTTCCTCGGAGCAAAATATAGCTTAAAACAGGAATATTATCGTACCATGCAATTAAATTTTCGCATTTAGTGCATTTTGAGCGACCTTTTACAAAATCTTTTCCTGCAAGGAGCCTTAGTGCAACCACATTAAGAAAACTTCCTATTGCAAGACCTATAAATCCTATTATAAAACCTAAATATATTTTTTGAGCTAAAGTTAAAAATTCCATATTTAAATACTTTCTTAATCTGAATGTTTATTTTGTGAGCTAATTATTCTAAAAAGCTCAAAAGTTGCTTTTTTAATTCTTCTGCTAACCTGCATTTGCGAGATGCCAATTTTTTGGGCAATTTCACTTTGGTTTAAGTCTTCAAAAAAGCTGAGTCTTATTACTTCTTTTAGAGAGTCAGGAAGTACGCTTACTGCATCATAAAGCATCATTCTTTCTTCCTGAAGATTCTGATAAATTTGATATTTGTCATCCACAAGCCTGTCTACAAGTGATTGTTCTGCTTCAGAGTTGGTAAATACAAGCTGATCTAGAGAAATTAACTGTTTTCTTCTGTCAGCTTCAAAAATCTCACTGATTCTATTGACAGGCATTTCCAGTTCCTTAGCGATTTCGAGTTCTGAAGGCGTTCTTTCCAGCTTTATCTTTAATTTTTCAATAAGATTATTCATCCTGATACATAATTCGTGCAATTCTCTGGGTGCTCTTATCATTGCGCTCTTATCTCTCAGGTAATGCCTTATTTCTCCGGTAATCAGGTAAGTTGCATAAGTCTTAAAGCTTGCCCCGTAATTATTGTTAAATTGATCAACTGCTTTTATCAAACCCAAACTTCCGACCTGAATTATATCTTCAATCGGGTCGGTATTTCTTCTGGCAAGTCCGTAAGCAATTTTTTTCACCAAAGGCAGGTAATAAAGAGTAATTAAGTTTTTTAACTGCTTTTTTACCTTAGGATCATTTGTGCTTTTGAATTCTTTTAGCCAGATTTCTATATCTTCCGTTTCCGGAGCTGTATAATCTTCTAAATTCAACTTGAAGCAATTTTCTCTTATTTGTACAAATACTAAATGATTATAACATAGGATTAAAGTCGGATTTAATACCCCATAGAAAAATCTATAATATATAGATGAATTTGTGTATTTATAAAAAAAGTACAAACAGCAGGGGTAAGGAAAAATGAGTTTCAAGCCGTCATCAGAAGAACAAAAATGGGCAAAAATTATAGACCTTGATACCCGAAAACGAATGAAAGAAGATTCCGGTCAGAAAATTCAAGATTTTATTCCGGATATAGTGCCTGTACAATGTCCTAATGATAGAATTTTGCTGGAAACAGTTGAGTTGGATGATACAGGAATAATTATAAATAAATGTTCTTATTGTGGGGGTATCTGGATCGACAGAATCAATATTGAAAGGCTTTTTCATTCATCGAAAAAATCCGAAGTTCTGCTTACTTATCTTGCCAAAATTTTAAACATAGAAATCTCAGAACTTTAATACTAAAGTTTAATAGTTTTCAAAGATTCAAAAGCTATATCTGTAAGCTGCCCTATTTCTTCTTCTGTAATTGCATAAGGAGGCATAAAATAAATTACGCTTCCTAAGGGGCGAAGA
>MFRJ01000119.1:17638-17954 GCA_001784535.1 Candidatus Melainabacteria bacterium GWA2_34_9 | reverse complement strand
ATGATTGTTAAGGTTAATAATATCCTGGAAAATCATATTGCAGAGGCTTTAAGGCAAGACGGCGGCGACATTGAACTTATTGATGTTGATGGAAATAATATTTATGTAAGCCTTCAAGGGGCTTGCAAAAGTTGCCCCAGCAGTAATTTAACACTTAAAAACTTTGTGGAAAATGTTCTTAGAGAGCATTTGGGTGAAGAAGTCAATGTAATTGAGGCATAAAAATGAGCGAGAAAACAATATATTTTGATAATAATGCAACAACAAGGGTTTGCGATGAAGCTGTTGAAGCAATGCTGCCTTTTCTTACCGAAAA